>CBEVZO010000100.1:0-8867 GCA_965554365.1 uncultured Anaerolineae bacterium | reverse complement strand
GCTAGCGATGACCGCGTAGATCAGGGCCGGGAAGTTGTCGTTGACGCTGATCACCAGCGCCATGACGAGCGTGGCTACCAGAATCGCTAACATCCGCTCAATCTCCTCGCCCGCCCCACAGCCGCAACAGCAGCGACACCGCCAGCACGATGATGATCCCGGCCTGGATGAACGTCGTCAGGCCCAGAAAGTCGATGATCTGCATCACATAACCCAGGATTTCTTGATGGTCCAACTGTCTGCTCCAATCTAGAAAGGATAGGTGGAGGGCGCAGAGCACCCCCCACACACGAACGGGAATCACAGCTATCGGACCGCGCGCATCACGCGCCGGGCCAGCAAGCCCACGCCACCGATCACGGCACCGACCGCAATGAGCGGTTCGAGCCCCAAACCAGTGAACAGCGTGGTCACCTGCGTGATAGCCTCAGCAAGGGTTGGCATATCGTTTCCTCCTTTCCTTCAGGATTCCCACAACAACGGTCCTGACCGCTACTTTGCGGCAGCGACCGGCGCTTCCAACTTGGCGGCCTTCACTGACAGCTTGTGCAGGCTCAGCAGTTGGCGACGCACGCCATCCTTGTGCAAGATGAAGCCAGACACTTCCGCTTCAATCTCACACGCCTGCAATTGGTCGGTGAAAGGCTGCAACCGTGCAGCCGCATCCAACGGATGCTCCCGGTCATTGGGGCGTGCGGAGAATTGGTACTCGCCGCCGCCCGCTTCGATGATGGTGATGTACTGCGCCTCGCCATCCCCGGAGATACCCACGTCAGTCACAATACAACGGGGGAATTTCACTAACATTTGATGTGTTTTCCTTTCACTAGACGAACGCATGTGCTAAAAGAGACACCATCATTCTATGCGAAGATGGTGTCTCTTTGTAGTGATTTTCTGGTCCACAATACTTGGTTAACCAGAATTGGTTAACCAACTACGCGGATATGTTAGAAATCTGTCTCGTTTATTTCAGTCAGCGGCGGCCCCCACAGCGCCTCCACTGACTCACGCGCGACCATAATCCGCCCGGTAGTGGTATACCGAATCTTGAAGTTGCCCCGGTTGATGTGATAACGCACGGACGTGCGATGTTTGTTCCAATAGTGGGCGATCTCTTTGATCGTCAGCGCGTCCAACAGCGAGTTGGTGTTATCCGGCACGACATCCCTCCTTTCCTCAAAGACTTGAACTGCCACCCCACCACAGGGGAACAGTCAGCTTCAGACACAACACTCAGTAATCCAGTGACGAATACAATCACAACCACAACAGTATAGCACGGATGTTCGTTTCTTCCTAGAGTCCTTATGAGCTATCCTTATGGGCTATTCATGCATTCTAGCCCTGCATTAACCGCACATTATCCGGGGACCAACCTTGCAGTACGAGGCGGGGATCACTAACGCCGCAACGCGCCCGTTCCGCGGGAAGTCTACAGCGCGGGACTCCTCCCCATCAAGACCGGCCAGCGGTACGCTGGTGCTCATTTTGGGAGAACAAAAACGGACCAGCGAACCACTGGCCTTTCCATGCTGCGTCTCAGAGGAAACAAACGAAACTGTAACCAGAAAGTGGTGAGAAAACACGATCTATGAGGCATCCCGCATGGGTCTTGACGGGTCCCCTCCTCTGCGCTGTCCCGTGAAAGTGCGGCGCGTGCGTCGTATTCAACAGGCGAGCCACCCAGGTGATTGAAGCACCAGAGTGGCTCTTAGACACGGAAAGGGTTAACTTCCCATGTCTCACCACGATTCTACCAGCAATTCGTATTTCGAGCAGTATTTCACCGACCGCCTGGCACAGATTGATGATAGGCTCGCTAAATGGGCGCGGTTTGTCTACGCTCATGCCAGCGAGTACGACCGTGAGGAAGCTCAGCAAAAGACGCGCATCGTGCTCTGGAAACGCTACAGCAAAGACCCCGAAGACTGGGCACCCCAACCCGCATGGTCCTGGCTCGCCTTTGCCAAAGCCGTCTACCGCTTCGAAATTCTGGGCGACTACCGCAATCGCATGCGCAAACCCGTCAAGCACGCCTCAGAAATGCCCTCCATTGTCAATGAACGTGACGTCACGGACGACGAAGTACTCTCGCTGGTCCATCTGAGCAGCAAATCCAAGCCCACCCAGTTCACCCACCCGCGTGAGATGCACCTGGTTGAACTGCGGATCGACCTGGAACGCTGCATTGAGCGCGGATTGCAGCGCTTGTGTGCTTCTCAGCAACGCGACATGCCCCTGCTCATTGAGGACATGCTGGCAGGCTACACACTCGACGAAATCACTGCCCGGCATGGTTGGACGCGCAACCGGGGTGTCACGCTCATGCGCAAGCTGCGGACTGTGTTCTACGAGGAACTCACGGGGCGCAAGAAGACCGGTTATCTGGGCAGCCACCACCCACTCACAAACGAGGAGAAACAGCGCATCCGCGAGTTGTATGCGTCTGGTCTGAGCTACCGCAAGGTGGCCGCACGGGTCGGACGCTCAGCGAGTGCGGTGGAGGGCATCTGCAAACAGTATCCGCCCGAAATAGTCGCCCAGGTGCAGGCGTTGCGGGCACAGGGACTGAGCATGGCGCAGATTGCCAGACAGGTGGGGCGCAGTAAATCGTATGTGGGCTGGCTGGTCCAGGCCGAGGGTGTGGATGACCTGGTGCAGTATGCCACTGAGAAACTTGGCGCGGTGCTGGTCGAAGGCTGCAACTGGCCTACCAAGCGTGACGGGGATAATCTCGCACCGGTGCCAGTGAGTGCGTAATCACGAGGGGGCGGCTCGGTTATCCGGGTCGCCTCCTTTTTTTTTGTTGGACTCATACACAACACATTATGTAATACAGCTAATCATCGCTGCGGCGGGATTGTTCACTCCCGTTGTTGATTGTAAATTCACTGCTCCGGTAGTATCCTTAGGTTTAAGTCATGAAACCATCCATACCCCTACCATAAATCAGGTTAACTATGCCGCAAAACTCAACCAATGGGGCCGAGCTTGGCTTTGAGCAGACGCTTTGGGCCGCTGCTGACAAACTACGCGGCCACCTGGACGCAGCGGAGTATAAGGGCGTCGTTTTAGGTTTAATCTTCCTCAAGTACATCTCTGACGCCTTCCAGGAGCATTTCGTGCAGCTCCAACAAGAGGAATTCGCCGACCCCGAAGACCGCGACGAGTATCTTGCTGCGAAAGTGTTTTGGGTGCCCCTGGAAGCACGCTGGGACTATCTCCAGCGCAGCGCAAAACGCGCCGAAGTCGGTATCATCATCGATAAAGCAATGGTCGCCATCGAGCGCGACAACCCACGTCTCAAGGGAGTGCTGCCGCAGGACTATGGGCGCGAAGACCTCGATAAGCGCCGTTTGGGAGAGTTGATCGACTTAATCGGCACCATCGGTCTGGGCGATGCGGCGAGCCAAGCCCAAGATATCCTGGGGCGTGTGTACGAATACTTCCTGGGCCAGTTCGCCAGCGCGGAGGGCAAGAAAGGCGGTGAGTTCTACACCGCAACCTGCGTCGTGCGCGTGCTGGTCGAGATGCTCCAACCCTACAAAGGCCGCGTCTATGATCCCTGCTGCGGCTCTGGCGGGATGTTTGTGCAATCAGAGAAATTCATCGAGGTGCATGGCGGCAACCGCGACGACATTTCCATCTTCGGGCAGGAATCCAACCCGACCACCTGGCGGCTGTGCAAGATGAACCTGGCGATTCGCGGCATCGAGGTTAACCTGGGCACACACGCCGACGACACCTTCCACAACGATCTGCATCCCGATCTCAAAGCCGACTACATCCTGGCTAACCCACCCTTCAACATGAGCGACTGGGGCGGCGACCTGCTATCCGACGATGTGCGCTGGCGACACGGCGCACCGCCCACCGGCAACGCAAACTTTGCCTGGGTGCAGCACATGATCCACCATCTGGCCCCCAACGGACGCGCGGGGTTTGTGCTGGCGAATGGCTCGATGTCCACCAACACCACCAGCGAGTCGGCGATCCGCCGTGCAATGGTGGAGGCCGATCTGGTGGACTGCATGGTCGCGCTGCCGGGGCAGTTGTTCTACAACACGCAGATTCCGGTGTGCCTGTGGTTCCTGAACCGCGCCAAACCGGACCACCGGCGCGGCGAAACGCTGTTCATCGATGCACGCAATATGGGCGCACTGGTGAGCCGCGTGCGTCGCGATCTGGACGAGGACGAGATCGCCCACATTGCGACCACCTACCACGACTGGCTGAATGCGAACGGCGGTGTGTATGAAGATGTGCCGGGCTTCTGCAAGAGCGCGACGCTGGACGAAATCGCGGGGCATGGCTACGTGCTGACGCCGGGTCGTTACGTGGGTGCAGCCGATATTGAAGACGATGGCGAACCATTCGAGGAGAAGATGGCACGATTGACTACCGAACTTACAACACAGTTCGAGGAGTCGGCACGGTTGGAGCGAATAATCCGTGAGAATCTGGAAGGGTTGAGCTATGTCGAATAGTTCAACTTGGGATATGAAACCGATAGGTGATTTACTGGAAGCGGTTATCGACTACCGAGGAAAAACACCGCCGAAATCACCGAACGGAATACCGGCTCTTACTGCTGCAAATGTCAGAAATGGCCGAATCGATTTAAGTACCATATCTTACGTATCAGAGGAAACCTACGAAAGCTGGATGACACGCGGTTATCCGTTACCCGGTGATGTACTGATCACAACTGAAGCCCCCGTAGGGGAAGTAGCATCTTTTCCAGATGATCAAACTTATTTGATTACACGTCGACTAATGGCTCTTCGCGGACGTGAAGGGGAACTAGACAACGATTTTTTGAAGTATTCCTTGCTGTATTCGGGCAATCAAAACCGTTTATTGGCGGCTGTGAGAGGTTCAACAGTCCCTCGCGTTCTGAAGCCTGACATCTTAGAACTTGAAATTGCTATTCCCCCATATTCCGAACAACGCGCAATTGCCCACGTACTCGGCACGCTGGACGACAAGATCGAACTCAACCGCCGCATGAACGCCACGCTCGAAGCGATGGCGCGGGCGATTTTCAAGTCATGGTTCGTGGACTTCGACCCGGTCCACGCAAAGGCGCGCGGTGAGCAGCCAATCGGCATGGACGCGGACACGGCGGTGCTGTTCCCCGATGTGTTCGAGGAGTCGGAGTTGGGTCCGATTCCGTGCGGGTGGGAAGTCGGAACCGTTGGAGACGAATTCGACATTACAATGGGACAATCTCCCCCTGGTAGCACCTATAACGAAAATGGCGAGGGCTTGCCATTTTATCAAGGGAGACGCGATTTTGGCTTCCGCTATCCTACACGCCGAGTATATTGCACTGAACCAAAACGATTAGCTGAGAAAGATGATACTTTGGTCAGCGTTCGAGCGCCTGTAGGTGACATAAACATGGCTATCGAGGAATGCTGCGTTGGGCGTGGCGTGGCTGCGGTTCGGCATAAATTCGGTAGCCGATCATACACATATGCCGCGATGCATTCTCTTAACGCACAATTTGACAAGTATGAGGCTGAGGGAACCGTGTTTGGCTCTATCAGTGGGAAAAACTTCCGAGGCATGGAATTCCTAATTCCTCCTATAGATGTCATTGATCGCTTTGAGGAATTAGTTTATTCCACTGATCAACTAATCGAAACGAATGAGAAACAAACGCTAACGCTTGTGGAACTGCGCGACACGCTGCTGCCCAAGCTCATCTCCGGTGAACTGCGAGTGGGGGAAATCGAGGAAATGGAATGATTGAAGTCTATCCCAATCTCTTTGTTGGTGATCAGAATGACTATGAGTTCACAGTCAAAGCTCAGGACGGATGGGCCGTTGTACATGCGTGCAAAGACCCATATCACCGGGCAGCTCTCGGTTATAGTGGGCGAGGTGCTCCCAAAGAGCATCCCGAATATCTTGTCGCTCGCCGTGGACATCGTCTGATTTTGAACATGATCGATCCTGACGATCCCGCATATATCCCTAAGGAATTGGTCGACGCTGCACTTGAATTCATCCATGAACAGTTATCCGCACAGCAGCGTGTATTGGTCCACTGCAACCAGGGAAACTCTCGCGGTCCTGGGCTGGCTTTGCTCTATCTGGCAAAATTCACCGACAAGCTGCCAAAAACAAGTTATTCAGAGGCGGTTCCAAAGTTCCGTGAAAGCTACCCGGCCTATTTTCCATCCTCCGGCGTGAGTGGTTTTCTCGAACAGTACTGGTCCGAATATGTGTCTAAAGATGCAAGTTAGTTGAGGTTTCAATGCCCCCTTTGAACGAAGAAACCGTCGAACTTGCGGCGCTCGAATGGCTCCACGGGCTAGGCTACGCCACGCTGTTCGGCCCGGACATCGCCCCCGACGAGCCCGCCGCCGAACGTACCAGCTACGACGACGCGCTGCTGCCGGATCGTCTGCGTGCGGCATTGGATCGCATCAACCCCGATGTGCCGCCCGTCGCCATCGACGAGGTAATCCGCAAGGTGCAGCGCACGGAGAGCCAGAGCCTGGTGCTCACCAATCACACGTTCCACCGGCTGCTCACCGAAGGCGTCGATGTGAGTTATCGCGCCAATGGTCAGTTGAAGCACGACAAGGTCTGGTTGGTGGACTTCGATCACCCCGACAACAACGACTGGCTGGCCGTCAACCAGTTCACCATCACCGGCGTGAATTTGCTTACGATGGCGCGTACCAACCGCCGCCCCGACGTCGTGCTGTTTGTCAACGGCCTGCCGCTCGCCGTGATTGAACTCAAGAATCCCGCCGACGAAAGCGCCACCATCCGCCGCGCTTACAACCAGCTTCAGACCTACAAGGACGATATCCCTGCGCTATTCACCTATAACACCGCCCTGGTCATCGCCGACGGCCCCGAAGCGCGCATGGGCACGCTCACCGCTGGCTGGGAGTGGTTCAAATCCTGGCGCACGATTGAAGGCGACGACCTCGCCCCGCCAGAGCAGTTGCAGCTTGAGGTGTTGATCAAAGGCGTCTTCGAGCCGCGCCGCTTCCTGGATATTGTGCGCCACTTTACCGTGTTTGAGGCCAACGGCGGGTCATTGTCCAAGAAGATCGCTTCCTATCACCAGTACCACGCCGTCAACCGAGCCGCAGCGCGCACCGTTGAGGCGGCGTCTCCAAAAGGGGACCGCAAAGTTGGCGTAGTGTGGCATACGCAGGGCAGCGGCAAGAGCCTGTCAATGCTATTTTACGCGGGCAAGATCATCCAGCACCCGGCGATGGAGAATCCTACGATTGTGGTGCTCACGGACCGCAACGATCTGGACGGTCAGTTGTTCGACCAGTTCGCCGCTGGTCATGAGTTGCTGCGCCAGGAACCCAAGCAAGCGCAGGGCCGCGACCATCTCCAGGAGTTGCTGCGTGTCGCTTCCGGGGGTGTCGTGTTCACCACCATTCAGAAATTCCGCCCGGAGGGTCAGGCTGCTGAATACCCCCAGTTGTCCGACCGGCATAACATTGTTTTCATTGCCGACGAAGCCCACCGCAGCCAGTACGGATTCACCGCGCACATGGTCAAAAACGAACGCGAGGCATATCTCGCCTATGGTTTTGCCAAGTACGTGCGCGATGCACTCCCCAACGCCTCGTTTATCGGTTTCACCGGCACGCCGATTGAAGAAACCGATGCCAATACGCAGTTGGTGTTCGGCGATTACATCGACATTTACGACATTCACCGCGCAGTGGAAGACGAAGCAACCGTGCCAATCTACTACGAGGCACGCCTCGCCCCCCTACGACTCAAAGATGATATGCGCGCCCAGATTGATCCCGAATTTGAGGATATCACCGAAGGCGAGGAACTGGAAGGCAGAGAGAAACTCAAAACGAAGTGGTCGCAGTTGGAAGCGATGGTTGGCACGGAGGAGCGATTAGCGCGAATCACAGCCGATATCACCCAGCACTTCGATCAACGCCTTGAGGCGATGGACGGCAAGGGCATGATTGTCTGCATGAGCCGCCGCATTGCGGTTGACCTGTATGATCAACTCGTCCAGCTGCGCCCGGAATGGCACGATCCCCGCGATGAGGCAGGCGCGATCAAGGTCGTGATGACTGGCTCGGCGGGCGACCCCGCGAATTATCAACAACACATCCGCAACAAGGCACGTCGCAAGGCCATCGCCGAACGCTTCAAAGACCCCGATGACCCGCTCAAACTGGTAATTGTGCGCGACATGTGGCTCACCGGATTCGATGCGCCACCACTCCACACCATGTACCTTGATAAGCCAATGCGCGGACACGGACTGATGCAAGCTATCGCCCGCGTGAATCGTGTGTTTCGGGACAAGCCCGGCGGCTTGATTGTGGACTATCTTGGCATTGCTGCCGACCTGCAAGAGGCTATCGTGCGATACACAACCAGCGGCGACGCAGCTCCAGCCAACCCGCAAACTGAAGCAGTCGCACTGATGAAAACTCAATATGAGATTGTCCAAGCTTTCTTCCACCGGTTCGACTTCAACGTCTTCTTCACCGGCACGCCAGCCGAACGCGTCGCCGTCATTCCACGCGCGATGGAACACATCCTCAAACAGCCGGATGGCAAGAAACGCTTCATGGATGCAGTCACTCGCCTGTCGAGCGCTTATGCGTTGTCCGTGCCCCATGAAGACGCCCTGGCCGTACGCGACCAGGTGGCGTTCTTCCAGACGGTGCGCGCCAGCTTTGCCAAGACCACGCCCGTCGATGGTCCCAGCCGCGAAGACATGGATAGTGCCGTCAAGCAGTTGGTCTCCCAGGCCGTGTCATCCGGTGACGTAATCGACATTTTTGGCACAGCCGGATTGAAAACGCCTGACGTCTCGATTCTTTCGGATGAATTCCTCGAAGACG
>CBEVZO010000099.1:0-8897 GCA_965554365.1 uncultured Anaerolineae bacterium | reverse complement strand
AAGCTACCGTATACCCGGCACGCACCAAATGTGTATCGTCAGCGGGATCGCGCAGATATACAGTGGACATATCGGCTTGCACCACCACTTGCACCTGCTGCAACGCCCGCACGATCACCTGTTCCAGGTCCAGCGTGGAGGCAATATCCGCGCTGATCGCACTGAGCGCCAACAGTCCCGCGCGTTGGGCGTGCAGATTCAGCAGCACGCGCGTCGCGGTGATGTCACGCACAATCAACAGTTGCGCCCCCGGCACATAGCGCACATCGTCCAGCGGGTGCAGTTCCAGGCGCAGCGCCAGTTCTACGCCATCCTGCACCAGTTCGATCTCAGTATGGCGCGCATCGGAGTCGAGCAGTTCTTGCACCGCCGCCAGGAGCAACGTGCCGTGCAGCACCCGCGCGATGGGTTGAGGAGCCAGTTCTCCGGCGTACTGGACGAGCCAGTGTGCCGCTTGCGCATTGTGCCACATCACCTGCTGATCCGCATCCAGCACCAACAACGCATCGTTGTAACGCGTCAGGCACGATGCGATCACGCTGTCGAGAACAGCCAGCCGCGCCGCACGGAGCAGCAGTAGGGCGTGTAGCGCAACAGGGGGAATATAGCCCACCGCGATCACAATGATCGCCCACCGTGCGCCGGTTAATGGGGCCAGCAGCGGCAGTAACATGCTCAACACATTGACGGCGACCACAGCCACCGCGCCACGCCAAAAGGTCAAGCGCCGGTAGTGCAACGCCACCGCGATCACGCTGGCGCTCGGAACCTGGCTCACGATCAGCAACCCCACGCCGCGCCACCACGCGAGGTGCATCTGCGTGAGTATCCAATGTGACCAATAGTGAGGGCCGACTTCAATGGCGAGTGGTAGCGTGTCGCGGGTAATCAGCAGCGCCATGCTGAGCAGGATTACGACCTGCCCGGCAGCCGCCAGCGCGAGCAAAAGCCGTTGGTGTGTCTTAAACCACTGCTCGAAGTACAGCGCGAGCAACGTCAGCGGCATCAATATCATATACGCCCAACTAGAGGCGAAGATGACAACGCTCGCAGCTAGTCGCGCGGTTGTCGCATCATGTGTCGTGCCCAGCACGACATAACCTGCCGTTGCCAGGGCTGCGGCGATGGCATACAACGCCAGGACACGGTACGACAAACTACGCGAGCGGCGGTACAGCACGAGTGTCGCCAGTGCGATATACAGGCTGGTAGGTAGAATAAGCAGATAAGCCATAATGCTCAACGTTGATGGGTGCAATTGCGTTAAGCGATCAGATCATGCCCATTATAGCCGCAAAAATCACATTGAGCCTATTGGTTGTGCAGGGCGATTGCAAAGTCAGGTTTGAATCGTTTGGCATCAGGATTATTACGTCACAATCGATTAAATTTGACGACTATTTGTCGAAAACCTGCGAATGACACCCAAATATTCAATCATTCCTTGCGGCTTTTGGATCGAATAGCTTCATTTTTAATGCTCAGCGCGACTTTGCAATCGCCCTGATTGGTTGTGGTTTTCAGGGTGCATTCTAGATTCAGGGCAAGATCGGATTTTGATCTTGCCCCTAAACCCGAATACACCCTCGTACCGCCCATTTATTGCACATCTCCCTGCGTTGTGGATAGACTCAGTACAGTTCCGCAGCGCTGACGAGTGGGTATTTTGCGCTGGCCTAAAGTCGTGCGCGCGGGGCTGTTGGCGCTGGCGTTGCTGCTGATCTTTTTGGCAAGTCAAGCAGCTATTGGCGCGCCGTTGGTGTATCAGGGATTTAACCGTAAGCATTCCGCAAAGGAGCTTTTCTCATGGACCGCACGGAACTTCACAGCAAGCTGCGCGCATTCGTGATCAACGACATGATCCGTATGCCGGACTATGACCTGGGCGACGACGAAGAAATGATGCAGGAAGGGTTGGTGCAATCCACCGATCTCGCCCTGTTCGGCGTCTATATCGAAGACGAGTTCGATGTGTATATTCCCGACCCGGACCTGACCGTTGAGAAGGTCGGCACGCTGCGCAAGATGGTGGATCGTGTGCTGCAGGGGTTAGGTTAAACTCTACGGTACGCGGCATATGAGTACATCAACGCACAGGAGAGTGTCGTATGCAGTGCAAACAACGGATCACCCAACTGGCAGGGATCGGCCTGTTTATGGGACTGGCACTCGCGTTGATGGCGTGCGGCAGTGCCACTACCGCTCATACTGTTGCTAGTAACGACACCAATGCGCCATTTCTGCTGAGTACCTCGACGGCTCCCTCGCGCAACACCACCAGAGATCAGAACGTCGCGGCCCAAAGCACACCGGTCCCACAAGCAACGCCAGAAAACACCACCGTCACCGTGTGGTGGCCGGATGAACTGTATCCCGATGACGCCACCACCGAGGCCATTCTCACCAACCAGTTCGACCTGTTCGCACTCACCTACACCAATTACGGGATCGAGGTGCGGCACAAACGCACACACGGCGTGGGCGGGATTCTGTCCACGCTGCGCACGGCGGCCCCTGTCGCGCCCGGCGCATTACCGGACCTGACGCTCATGCGCCGCGCTGACATGATCACCGCCGCCACCGACGGCTTGATCGTGCCCATTGACGCGTGGATTCCCGCAGATCTCGCCGGAGCCAACCTGTTTCCTGGCCTGCGTGCGCTGGGCGAGGTGGACGGCGAACTGTACGGCGTACCCTATGCGCTTGATCTGTACCACACCGTTTACCGTGTCTCCGTGTTCGACCAATCGCCGACCACATATGACGCGATTCTCGCCGCCGAAACTCCTTATTTGTTTCCCGGCGGCGCGAGTCCGGTCAGTTGGACGATTTTGCTGCAATACATCGCGGCGGGCGGGCGGCTGGTGGATCGAGATGGCAACACCACGCTCACCCCGGAGGCACTGCTCGCGGTGTTGGACTATTATGCAGCGGGCCTGGAAGCGGGTATCTTCGGCCCTGATCTGATAGAACACACCACCGTCAACGACTATTGGAACGCGTTCGTGACCGGCGAGGGTAACATCGCCAGCGTGCCCTCCACAACGTATCTCGCGCTCAAAGACTCGGTGCAGAACGCGGAGTTAGCGCCTGTCCCGACCGAGGACGGCACAACGCTCACAATGATCGATGGATGGATGTGGGTACTCACGACGCAGAACCCCGATCAACAGACGCAAGCATTAGCGTTCCTCTCGTGGATGATGCGTATCAGCCAGCAAAGTGCCTTCACTGAGGCTTACGGCATTGTGCCCTCGCAGACGCGCGCGCTGCGCTTGTGGGAAGACGAAGCCTACGCTGACTTCGCGCAAGAACTGCTCTCAACGGCGATTGTGTTCGCTGAAGAACGCCGCAACAACGCCGCCGCGACCGCGCTCAATGACGCTGTATCAGCGGTGCTGCGCGGGATGTCGCCCGAAACCGCCACCGAGGATGCACTCCGCTCGTTGGAGTCGTGAGCCAGCGCCGCCGCTCACAAAGATTTTGCACTTTGCTGCCAACCGGCTAACGTCCTGTTTACACTTGCCTCCTACACTGGATGCACCGTACTCATCACGCGGGGTCATGCCCGCACCAGTGCAGGAGGCAACACGTTATGCGCAATACACGATTTTTCGCTCTGCTGATCAGTGTCACGGTGATCGGCGTTTTAATCGGCGGCACAGTCCCGGCCTCAGCGCAAGGCGGCGGCCCCACCGTGTATTCCGCTGCTGCGTTTGAAGGCTACACGCTGTTCACCCCCCTGTCGTCCACCACCACCTACTTGATCGACAATGCCGGGCAACTCATCCACACGTGGGAGAGCAGCTACCGCCCCGGCAACGCGGTTTATCTGCTGGAAAACGGGCATCTGCTGCGCACGGGCACGGTCAATTCGCAGGTGTTCACAACAGGCGGGATCGGCGGTGTGGTCGAAGAATACACCTGGGAGGGCGCGCTCGTGTGGCGCTATGAATACGCGACCCCCACCGCCCACCTGCATCACGATATTGAACGGCTGCCTAACGGTAACCTCCTCATGATCGCCTGGGAATACATCGCGGTGGAGGATGTACTCGCGGCGGGGCGCAATCCCGACCTGTTGCCTGTGCCGAACAATCAGGCTCCCGGCGCGCCGGGTCAAACCACCAACGCCAACGACCAGGGCCTCTGGGCCGATCACATCATCGAGGTTGATCCCACTACCAGCACTATCGTCTGGGAATGGCATGTGTGGGATCATCTGGTGCAGGATTACGACGCGACGCTGCCTACCTATGGCGATCCTGCCGCGTATCCCCAACTGATCGATCTTAACTACATTGCCGGGCGTGTAATCAACGACTGGAATCACAGCAACGCCATAGATTACAACCCCGACCTGGACCAGATCATGCTCAGCGTGCATAGCTTTAGCGAAATCTGGATTATCGATCACAGCACTACCACTGCTGAGGCGGCTGGTTCCAGGGGCGATCTGCTCTACCGGTGGGGCAACCCGGCGGCGTACGGCACCAGCGGCGCGCAGCAGTTGTACGTGCAGCATGACACCCAGTGGATCGCCCCCGGACTCCCCGGTGCGGGCAATATCCTGATCTTCAACAACGGCAGCCGGCAGCAGCGCCCCTATTCCACAGTGGAGGAGATCACCCCCCCGCTCAACGCGGACGGCTCCTATACGCTGAATGCTGATGGCGCGTATGGCCCCGCAGCGCCTAGCTGGACCTACACAGGCGATTTTTACGCGCAGAATATCTCCGGCGCACAGCGGCTCCCCAACGGCAACACGTTGATCTGTGACGGTCCGCACGGCACATTCTACGAGGTCACACCCGCTGGCAGCATCGTGTGGCAGTACGTCAATCCCATCGCCACGCAGCGCCAGGACAAAAGCGCCAACGAGGTCTTCCGCGCCGAACGCTATGCACCGGACTTTCCCGGTCTGGCAGGCCGCGACCTGACCCCTGGCGATCTGCTGGTGGGGACAACGGACGCTCCAGGGCCATCCGCGAATGGCCCAAACGCAGGCAACGGGCCACCGCAAGCCGCTTTCGACGCGTGTGCTGGAGCCAGCGCGAACGATGCGTGCAGCATCGAGGGGCTGCGCGGCACGATCCAGGGCACATGCCGCGCGTTGGGCCAGCGGTTGGTGTGCGCCCCGCAGAATGTCCCCGGTGGCGCTCCAGGTAATGCCCCACCAGGGGGATAATCTTCGCTCCCCCGCCCACTCCGTATTTTCCTTCCACCCCGTACCTGTTGGTCAAGGGCAGAGAAGAGACTTTCGTGTGCGGTTTCTCCCCCTCTCCGCGCGTGGAGAGGGGGCCGGGGGATGAGGTAAACTTAAGCCAACTTCCCAGCACAACATGATCCTTAATGCCTATCCGCCCCCGTACCTATTGGGGGGTGTACTTTGGCGGGTTGCATGTTACAATCATGGCACACGATAGTAGGTGGGAAGATAAACGAGCGTGCAACGTGCGGCTTTGAGACGTAAGGGGTTTATTCCGGGCATACGTGCAGGGGATGAGATGAGCAGTTCTGGCAAAATGTCGATGCGCTACGAGCGTCTGGCACAATGGGCCGATGCCGAATGGAAACAACGGCACGGAGATGATGCGCCTTACCAGTTGTTGTGGGCCGCCGAAAGCTGTGGCAACCAACTGGCACATAACCGCATCAAACCACCGCGCAAACTGCGCGGCAAAGCGCGTTACACCGGCTATGAGCAGATTTCATGTCCTGAAGTAGTCTCAATCAGCGAATATGTCGTGCCGGGTCGGGCCGCCATGTTGGGCGAAACAGTGGGCGCGTTTGTCTTCAGCTTCGCGCACCCCGATGGCGATTTTGAAGTGTTGTTCGTCTCCACCTATTTCCGCGACGACGACCCCAACATTGTGTCGATTGCCCTCGCCCCCCCGGATCACCTCGATCCCTGGGTGAACTTCGAGCAGTTGTGCAACGACGCCGTGCGCCGTCCCACGCGCCGCCAGGATGTGTACATCATCGGCGGCACGAACGCCTACTTCAAACCCACTGTGGAGTGGGACGAAGTGATCCTCCCCGCAGAGATCAAAGAAGACCTGCGCTCGGACATGGAAGCGTTCTTCAGCGACGGTGTGCCAATCTACCAGGAACTCAACCTCGCGCCGTTCCGCAAGCTGTTGCTCGTGGGGCCACCCGGTACGGGGAAAACCATGCTCTGCGCGGCGATGGCGAAACTCGCGCTGAAGAAAAAACGCGTGGTCGTGTATGTCTCCGGCGCAGACGATGACGGGGCCTCGTTCCACAAGATTCACCACGCACTCAATGTCGTGGCGAACGCGGGGTATTCCGTGCTGCTGATCGTTGAAGAAATCGACGTATATCTGCGCAAGGACGATAAAGCGCGCATCCTCAACGTATTAGACGGTCTGGAATCGCCCAACAACCCCAAAGGCGCGCTGCTGCTGGCGACCACCAACTATCCAGAGGTGATCGATGAGCGCATCGCCAAGCGCCCGGGACGCATGGACCGCATTCTGATTATCCCGCCGATCCAGGATGAAGAACTGGCGCGGCAGATGCTGGAACACTACATGGGTCCGCAGTGGCAAGAGGGACACGTCGAAGTCGTACCGCAGTTGGTCGGGCAAACGGGCGCGTTTGTGCGCGAGGTTGCGCTGCACGCGCGTATGTTGGCGGCACACAAGCAACTGCGCGAAGTGGACCTCGACACGCTCCAGCAATCGGTTGCCAGCCTGAGCAGCCAGATCAACACGGGCGAAGACTTGATGCCGCGTCGGGCCATCGGGTTTGGCTCCAAGCGCGACAATGGCTTCGATGTCTTTGAGCGCAGCCCTTCCCTGGTCGATCCGGAGCCTGGAGACGACTAACCGCCGCCCACGCAGCACATTACGTACACATCCCGTCCGCAGCGTCTAGCGCCTGCGGGCGTTTTTTTGTGTGCAGCGGGGAGGGAGAATTCAGCGTGAAGTTGCGGGCGTATGCATGCAGATTAAAAAATTAGCGCGGATATCCTGGTGAGCGCAGCACGGCCTCACCCCCCTCAGTCTCCCCTCTCCATCCAAGGCGGGAAGATGTGCTGCGCACACGTTTGACTCCCCCTTGCTCCATCTCGGTCTATACACTCGGATGGGGAAAGGGGCAACGTGATCGCCAGGTCACGCGGGGATAGGAGCCGGTTCAGGCAGCCACGATATCCGTCTTAATTTCTTAAAGGGCATCTATACGTCCCTACGCGCGGTCTCTCGGCTGAAAGCTAACCTTCGCCCACATTTGTGTGCCAATCGCCAAGCGACGCACTGATCTTTAGCACTACTGTCAGGCGGGTTGAGCGTATATAGTGGACTGCACAGAGTGGATGAGTGGCGATGGACGTACAGTCACAAATAGAAGCCTTAATTCCCATTGCGGTGACATTGGTGCTCTCAGGTCTCATTGGCCTGGATCGCGAGTGGCGTCGCAGTCCGGCGGGGATTCGCACGCATATGATGGTGGGTATGGGCGCGGCGCTGGTCATGGTGCTGGGTAACGCGATGTACGACCAAAACTCGGCGGCACGGCTGGCGGCAAACGTCATCACCGGCATTGGGTTTTTGGGCGCGGGCGTGATCGTACGTCGTGGACACAAGGTCCATGAATTAACAACGGCCTCTTCGCTGTGGTTTGTGGCGATTATAGGCTTGGTCGTGGGAGCCAAATTGTACGTGCTGGCTACCGGTGCGACGCTCATGGGGTGGATTGTTCTGGCGGTGCTGCGCAACCTCACCAAACAGAGTTGGTACGAACCACCAGACCTGTTTGACACCATCAAACAGCCTGATTAACAATTTAATGCGGAGACGCGACTACCGAGCTTACGGCTCGTCGTCCGCCGGAAGATGGCGCTCGATGTGGTTTTTCACCGCAAACACCGCTGCTTCCGCCCGGTTCGAGACTTGCAGCTTGCTCAGAATATTACCAACGTAATTGCGCACCGTCCCTTCGCCCAAGAACAACTGCGCAGCGATTTCGCGGTTTGTCAGCCCCTCAACCATCAGCGCCAGAATGCGCATTTCTTGCGGGGTCAGGCCCGAAAACGCCGAGGCTTCTTTGACCTGTGCCGCCTGCCGAACTTCTTCGAGCAGCGCCTTAGTCATCGAGGGGTCGATCAGCGCATCGCCCTTGCCGACCATGCGGATCGCATCCACCAGGTCGCCGCTGCCCACGCGCTTGAGGACATAGCCAACCGCGCCCGCGCGCACCGCGTCCATCACGAGTTCATCTTCGGCGTAGGACGTGAGCATAATCACTTTGGACTGCGGCACTTGCTCGTGAATTTGCTCGCAGGCTTCGATGCCCGATAATCCGCCCGGCATACGGATGTCCATCACGATGATGTCCGGCTGGTAGGTCATCGCCTGACGCACCGCGTCCGAGCCGCTTTCGGCTTCGGCGATAACGTTAAAATCGGGCTGCTGTTCCAGCAAGGCGCGCAACCCGGCGCGCACAACGGCGTGATCGTCAGCAATCAGGATGCGAAGTGGTGTCACAGCATTCTCCGGCATGGGTTTCACTATAGCGCTTGATTTGGTGTTCTCGTAAAAAATAATTTGTACCCGCGTTGCGGCATAGCTTGGGGAGACCGCAAGCAACCTAGCATACCAAAAATTGTGTTGCAGGGCGATATCTCGTCCAACAGCAGGCGTGAGTGTGCCCTCCATTATACATGCGGTCGGGCCTAAGAAACCAGCACCATCACTCACACGCCAACATTTTTATGATTTTTTTTAGACAAACCGTGTAAACATAGTAATCCCAACCGGTAAACACGTCAAATTTGGGGTCAATGGTCAACGACCCCCGGCACAAGGCCGGAGGCTTGAAAAAGCCCCTCGTTGACCAGACCGAGCATCCGTGACGGGTGCTACGTTACCGCT
>CBEVZO010000098.1:0-8941 GCA_965554365.1 uncultured Anaerolineae bacterium | reverse complement strand
ATGTCCAGCAAGCCGAGATACGTCGGGTTGCCGGTGATCAGCGTGTCGCCTTCGCTCAGCACGGTTTGAACCACGAGATCGAGTGCCTGCTGTGCGCCACCTGTGATCAGCACGTCATCGGGCGGTGTCTGAATCCCCAACGAGGTCACGTATTCCGTCACGCTCACGCGCAGCGGCATATAGCCTTCGGCTTCTTCATACGCCACCGCCGTCGCATGGTCGCGGTCCAGCACCGTGTTGATCGCGCGGCGCAGCGCATCCACCGGCAGGAATTCCTCTGGCGGTGTGCCGGTGTTAAACGCGATCACGCCCGTTTGCTGCGCCAACCGCGTCATTTCGCGCAAGCCCAGACTCCGCGCATCAAAAGGCGACCATTCCCGGTTACCGGCGCTGCCGGACGGACGCGATCCCGTGACGAATGTGCCGCGTCCTGGATGCGCCGCGATCAAGCCTTCCTCACGCAACTGGGTATACGCGTTCACCACGCTGATCCGCCCCACGCCCAACTGCCGCGCCAAATCACGCGTCGGCGGGAGCCGCTCACCGGGAGGCATACGCCCGCTTTCGATCTGCAAACGGAAATGCTGCGCCAACTGCTGATAAATTGGCTCTACCGAGTTCTTGAAGATTGGTATATCCATACGCCTGTTCCTCTTCCCAAATCGTAACAAGACCATAGAACCAGCAATAGAACCAAGCAGGTCCAATGTGATTGTAGCGCAGACAACGCAAAAGGGCGCATCTGCCGATACGCCCCTGTGCATTTAGGAGATCACTGGTTTCCGGTAGGCAGCTAGCCGCAACCCCCGCCGCCAGGACCGCGCGGAATGACCAACTCGACCTTTTCCTCGAATTCCAGATCGTCGTAGTGGTCGATGTGCGGCTGCGCCGCCGCATACCGCGACCCTAGCGCCGCCGAGAAACTATACTTCAACTCGTCATCCGGCGCGTTGATAGAGGCGTGTTCAGCGAAGAGTTCCTCCTCACCGAAGACTTCGATCCACTTGTTGATCCCACCACCCAGAATGTACACATTCGGGATGCTCTCCGCGACCAACGTGCGCCAGGCTTCTGTGGCAGCGGTTTCATCGTTGCTGATCGTGAAGAAAACCGTATTCGCCGGTTCTTCGCGCAGATCATCGAGGATGTCGTCCAACTGGTCCAGCGGCGTGAAGCGCGAATCTTCAATGTGGAACAGGTTGAAATCGCGCTCGTCGCGCACATCCAGCAGCACGACTTTGACGCCATCATCATAGATCAAGCTCAGCACTTCGCCAGGGTGTGCCTGCACTTCACGGTTGAGTAGTTGATCGTTTTTCTCCTGCCCGAAATCGCTCAGGCCGGACTCATTGCCGCCGCCAACCCCGGCAAAGCTACTCAACGAGAGGCGGTCGGTGGTCCAACGGTCTTCGGCGGTTGGCTGCTGCGCGACCATCACAATCGCTGCTACCAGCGCCAACGCGCCTGCTGCCGCATAACGCCAGCGCGGGGAAACGGCGTTAAACCAGCGCCGATTCTTAGCTTTTTTCTGATCACCGAAGATGCCCTCAAGTTGTTCTGCGCCCCAGAAGGCAAACAATGCCATCAGCACCACGCCCAACACGACCACGCCCACCTCGACGTTTAGCCATTCTTGTATCGTGAAGCGGCCCATGTAGGATGAGTACCAGAAGTCTTCGTAAAACCCGACCGTCTCGCCAAACAGGAAAATGCCGAAGAACACGCCGAGCAGGAACATCATTCCATCAAGTTTGAGCGTCGCCGCCGACACCAACGACGTGCCGGGGCAAAAGCCGCCGATGATGAAGCCCACGCCCATCAGCAATCCGCCCACAATCCCCGGCCACAGATAGGTCGGGTTCACGTAAACGAGGTTGTAGTCCAGCAAGCCCATACTGCTGGTGAGGAAGATGAGCGTCATCGCGACGATGATCGCCCCAAACATCACCTTCAGCACCGTCATATTCTTGAAGTAAAATTGCGCCGCGAGCAGCTTGGAATTGCCGAAACCGGACATTTCCAGCACGAACCCGAACGCGAACCCGATCACGATGTAGACGATGTACGATTCCCAGTGACCGAGCAGATCAACTAAATCAAGCGGAAATGGTGGCATGATAGTTTCCCCCTTAGTTCCACAGCTTGCGGACGAAGTAAGCCAGGGCGTATGCGCCGCCGAACACAGCGAGCATAAACACCCAACTGCCGACGGAGAGTACCGCGCCACCAGAGAGCGCCTGCCCCGACGTGCAGCCGCGCGCCATGCGTGCGCCGTAGCCCATGAACGCGCCGCCGATGAAGGCCATCATCCAGCGTGTGCGGATCGAGACTTGCGGCCCGCGATTCGTTTCGAGCTTGACACGGTTGTTCAGCCAGCCGGAGGCAAAGCCACCCACCAGCGCGCCGATGGCGATGAACACCACCCAGCTATCGAGCGGATTCTTGTTGCCGCCCGCCATCGCCGTTAGATAGGCGGTACGGTCCACATGCTCCGGATACACTGCATCCTCGATCACGACCAACAGCCGGTTCATGCCGCCGGACGCGCCCAGCCCGTTGCCGGTGATGAAGAACGCCGCGAACAGGACCAATCCGAGCAGTATCCCGCCCAGATAGGCATTGATGTACGGTTTTGGTGCGCGACGATCCGCTGCCAGCCCCACCGGGAGCGGCGCGCCTAGTTCATTTTGTGTAGGCGTAAATTGTGCCATCGTTATCCCTCATCCTCATCAGTTTCATTTGCTGCGCCTGCTTCGTTTGCGCTCTGCGCATTATGCGCCGCCTCGTGACCTTCAACTTCTTCCCAGCCGGTGATCATCGATTCGATCCCGGCCAGCGGCGTGTGGCCTGCGGTGGTGGTCAGATAGACGTGCGCGACGATGAACGTGGCGAACGTCCAGGCGATCAGCGAGTGCAGCGGCGCCAGGAAGCCCAGCCCGCCTAAAGCGTCTGCGGTGTCCGTCCAGATCTGCGCACCCCGCATCAGCACGCCGGTGATGATCTGTGCGGGCAGCAGAATGTTGAGAATCGCCAGATAGGTGAGCTGTTGCAACGGGTTCATTTTGCGGTTCCGCGTTTTCTCAATCGGGTGCGGATCGCCCCGGAAGATGCCGCGCGTGTAGTACAACGCCTGCGCGACAGACTGCCCGAAGAACCCACGCGGTTCCGGTAAGAACTGGCGAATTTCTCCGCTGGCAAGGTGATAGAACAGCGCCAGGAACGCGTTCACCAGCAGAATCGCCGCCAGGATGTTATGCAACTCCACCACGAAGCCGAAATCAAACGTGCCGAACATATCCGGCTTGTGGATGATCAGCCCGGTCAGGATTAGAAGTAGGATCGCGACCGTTTGCAGCCAATGCCATTGGCGCTCGTAGACGGAGTACATATACGTGCGGCGCAGCTTAGGCTCGCCGGGAGTCGGACGGCGACGCGCTGCCATGAATCGCAGCGTGCTGTGCCCACTGACACCGAACACCGTTCCCAGGAACATCAACACGCCGAGCCAGTCGATCCAACCGACGTTATCATGCCCGAAGATGTACAGCCCCGCAGGGTCTTGATCATTGCGTGGCACGTAGATCAGGCGTCCGTCGTCGGTGGTGGTCAGATCGCCGTTGAGCGTGGTACTTTCGTTGCTCACGAACACGGGCATGACGCCACCCGGCACGCGATCCGCAAGTTCAAACGACGCATTGACGCGCGAGTCATCGCTATGGCACACCTGGCAATCCTTGATCGCCCACTCACCGTTCGCGACGTTGTGGCTGATCGTATAGGGGCGCACGTCCGCCATGATGCGCGGATCGTCCAGGCCCACCGCCGCCAGTTCGTCCGCAATGAATGCTTCTTTGGCATCGGTATCAATGAACAACTCATCCGCGTCAAGCATACCGTTGCCATTCGCGTCGAACACGTTCAACACCGCAGCGCGATAGTCGTCACCATCCAGCCACACCGCCTGCAAATCGCGGTACGGCACAGGACGCGCGGGGTCGCCATAGACCCAATACCAGGATGTCACGAGATTGTATGGCGCGAGCGAAGTCGAGCCGTCTTTGTCTGCGCGCGGCAGCAGTGCCGGTTCGAAACCCGTGATCAGCGTCGTGCCGAATGTGTCATACGTGCCACTCTCGGCGTCCAAACCCCGGCACGCGGTGAAGGGTTGCCCGGTCGCTTGCAGCACGGTCCAGTCGTTGTACTGGCGCGCGGGAGAGTAAAGTTTCGGCACATGGCACGTTTCGCAGCTTAGCGAGTCCATGTGGCGGTCGAGGAACGGCAGCCACTCGTGATTCGGCACTGGCTCGTGGCACATTTCGCAGCGCCGGATTGAGTTATCGACCTCCGCCGCCAGATTGCCCTGCGCGCTGGAACCCTTAGCAAACTCGTGCAGTGGCCGGTAGAGGTATTCGCCCAGGTCGATGCGGCGCGGATCAAAGAGCAGATGATCGGGTTGGCTCGCCTCGTCCTCGCGATAGTAAACTGGGTTATTGAGCGCATAATGGCAGTCGGTGCAGTTTAGCACACGCTCAGCGTGGATGTCATAGGAGCGCCCCAGGTCATCCTTGTTGCTGAGGTTCACGCCCGTATCCGAGAGGCGCTGCGGTGAGTAAATCTGCCCGCTGGTGATCGTACTCCACTGTGTCGGGGCACAGCTTTCGAGGACCAGCGGCGTTTGCGCTTCAGCATGGACCAGTCCATGACACGTCCCGCAGTTCGTATTGGTCGGGTTCTGGATCAAGCGCTCAGCCGCAAGCCACGCGCCATCCGTATCAAACGCATCAGCATTCCACGCCCATGCGTCATCCGTCTGTGTCACGGCGTCCGTGCTGGCGAGCGTCGCCGTGTTGGCCCACTGGAAATTGCCTGCTTGCAGCGCGGCGATCCGTGCGTCGTTGTTCGGTTCCGGCAGGTGGCACAGGAAACAGTTCATCTCCACCACGCCAGACTCCGCCCAATCCCACGCCGCCAATTCGCCGTCCGCGTCAAGCACGCCGGTTTCAACCGTGATCTCGTCAGCGTCCAGATCGGTGAGCAGTTCACCGTCGCGCCCGTAAAGCGCCGGACCGCCGCCCGCGTGCCGCGCACCAAAGACCTGCACCCACTCCGCAGTGGTCAAGTCAATGTGCGTATCGCCGTCCGCCGAAAGATAGCGGTACAGAATCGGGTTCCATTCCCCAAAGATGCCGTCACCGAAATCCCAGGGCAACCCGGATGCCGCCTCACCAGGCGTGGTGAGCGTACTCAGCCCCACATCGGAGTGAAAGCTGTGCCGCGCGATGAATTCCGTATCGTGGCAGGATACACAGGTCTGCATCGTGGACACGGGATTACCAGAGTCCAGCACGCTAACCCCGTCCGCGTCCAGCAGCACAATCGCGGGATGAAACGTCAGGTCGGCGGGTTCGACTGGCGTTTCCGGCGTGTCTTCGCCACCCTGCGCCCCCACAGTCCCGGTACTCAGTAATGCTGCTAACGTCAACAGCAAGGCCGCCAATCCCAACAAAGCCCCATGCGGTTTGAACCAATATCGTTGCTTAGCGAACAAGATATCATGCCCCTTCATTACTCACCCATCGCCATCTGGCCGGTGCGTCCGCCCCAGTGCATCGGATCACCGTAGTAACCCAATGCTTCCCAATCCATACGTCCATTGGCGCTATGGCAATCGGTGCATTGCAACGCATGTTCAGCGGGCATCACCAGATGCGTCTGCGGCCAGTACATTTCCGTCGCCACGAAGCCGTATTCGCCGCTGTATTCCATCCCCACGGCCTCAGCGCCTAGCCGCGCCGCCTGATCCCAGTCGAAGTCCGTCCAGAACCCGCCCTCGCCCACCGTTTTGGGCAGCAAGAGATAGTTATATCCCGTGTCATAAATCTGGGTGGCGCGATGAATCTTGAACGGGAAAATCCGCGCATCGGGATCGGTGATGTCGCCGTCGGGCATGTTCAGTACCGTGATCTGCAGGGGATCAATCACATCGCCTAGCAAATACCGCGATTCGACTACGCCGTTATACCAGGCGTATTCCGGCATGAAATCCTCTTCGTACTTGAATGTGCCCTTGATCTTGAGATACTCGTGTTCATCTTCTGGTATATCGTCCTGCCCGGCAGTAGACCAATCCCACTGCATTTTGGTGGGTTCGCGCGTCGCTCCCGCCGGAACATGGCACGTTTGGCACGCAATCGCTGCCAAATGCGAATTAATGCGCTCGTCGTTGTGTGTTTCGTCGTCGTGGCAGTCGGTACAATAAATCTGATTGGCATCATCCACGCTCACCGAGATCGCGCGCCCACTGATGAGATGCGTTTCAGTCTGGTGACAATCAATGCACACGAAATCGTAGCGTCCCATATGCACATCGACATGATCGCCAGGGTTATACAGGCTGGAGTCCAGATCGCCGTGTTTGACCGCGTTGCCGCCGCCGCCGTCGAAGTGGCAGCCGCCGCAGGTTTCGCGGTTCGGCACGCCAACACTCTCTGCCACTGCCAGCAAATTCACGCCTTCGGCCACCTGTCCTGCCGCTGCTTTGGCGTATGTCCCGGTTTGATCGTGACACACGAGACAATCTACTTGGGATTCGTCTGCCGTTTCAAAGAAATCGGCATCTTCCCACCCGTATCCCGCGTGGCAGCGCGTGCAGCCGGTCCAGTTGGATTGAATGCCGATGCAGAAGTTATTGAGCAGATTCGCTTTGCCAACGGACACCGGCTCATCACGCCACGCCACTTCGACCGGCTCAGCTTGCCACGTCCAGTGATTCGTCTGCATCACTTCAAACGCGGCGTCTTCGTGGCAGCTCAGGCAGGCCAGAGTCACATCGCGGCCCGCCTCAAACGGCCCGTCGAACATATCTCTGTGATCCGTACTGCTGTTCCGCGTGGGAACATTGTCCCAGGGGTTAGCTTTAGCTTCCGTCTCCGGGGCTAGCATCAACACCGCAGGGATCACAACGATCAGCGTGGTGATGATAAGGCCCAACACCCAGGTATAGTTGAAGTTCTTCATAGGCAATGCAGTTCCTATTTCCTAGCCTCATAAAACGCGCGAACGATCACACCGCGTCGTACCTCACTCAATCAAGAATGCCGGACTGTTCGTTCAATACATCGCGCATCAACTGCCGCATCAAGTCCAGAATCTCGACAATCTTCGGATTCGCAAGACGGTAGACCACCGATGTACCGTCACGTTCAGCTTCAACGATCCGCCGCTGACGCAGAATCCCTAAATGCCGCGAGACAGTGGGCTGCGGCAGATCAAGCAACTTCGCCAGTGTTGACACATTGGTGGGGCCATCGCTGAGAGCATAGAGAATGCGAATCCGTTTGGGATCGTTGACAGCCTGGCAGACGTTGTTATGCAGCAAGTCGATTTCGTCAGCGGGAATGATGGGCATGGTGCGTTCGCCTTTTGCTTAATGTATTCGCATATCCGAATATATCCACATCATAATCAATTGTTCCAATTTTCACTAGACATTTCCACACATGAATTGCGTGACATTTGTCACATACCATACAAAACAGCATAAAACGGCGTGTGGATAACCCCTCAGCGGATCAACTTGCCCCCAAATCAAAACACATCCCATTCTGTATAGCGGGTCCACGAACAACCTGTCAGGCACATCGTTTGTCATTTACCCCTCCCCCAACGCGAACTTGTTCGCGCCCCCTCCCCGCAAGCAGAGAGGGGACTTTGCCGCGCGGGTTGCTCCCCCTCTCCGGCTTGACGGGAGAGGGGGCTGGGGGGTGAGGTTGGGTTCGCACACGACAATCTACTGACAACTCGTTCGTGGACCCCTGTATAGCGGGTCGCTGTGTGCCAGATGGGGTACAATGAATCCCATGCGACTGTTCACACGTTTTCGACACTTGTTACACTGCTTACGCTGCTGCATCCTGCTCGGGGTGGTGGGCATACCGCTGCTTGCGCCGCACGCTGTGCAGAGTCAGGACAGTATCCCCGCGCCGCATTTGGGCTATGGGATTCATGTAGGGCCACACACCAATGTCAATCCGGCATTGGTCGATCAACTCCGCATGGACTGGGTAAAAATCTACGAACCGGGACAGGCCAATGATTTTCCTGGCAAGCGGATTCTGTATCGCATGGACCTGCCCTGGCCCGGTGACTGGAACGCGTTCAAAGCCAGTGTGCGCCAACGCACCGCCGAACTTGCCGCGTTTGGCGTGGATGCGATTGAAGTACATAACGAGCCGAATCTGGCACTTGAGTGGCCGAGTGGCCCTGACGCCTGGCAGTATACGCAGATGTTGCGCGTTGCCTATACCGAGATCAAGGCTGTTGCGCCGCAGATCATTGTCGTGTCGGGCGGCTTAGCGCCCACGATCACCACACCGGATCGCCAGGCGATCAGCGACCTCGAATTCGCGGAGGAGATGCTCGATAACGGCGCGGCACAGTGGTTTGATGCGTTCGGTTACCATCCTTACGGTTACAACCAGGCTCCTGAAGTCGCGCCGAGCTACGATACGCTCACCTTCCGCCGTGTGGAGTTGATCCGCGCGATGTTTGAGGAACGCGGCATCTACAACAAACAAATCTGGCTCACAGAGTTTGGTTGGCTGCGCGATCCCGCTGAAGATGGCGTGCAGTGTTCCGACGCCGATCCGAACTTCGCCGGGTTTGCGTGGCTGCGTGTTTCTGGACAGACGCAGGCCGACTACACCGTGCGCGCCTACCAGTTCGCGGATCGTAACTGGCCCTGGGCCGGGCCAATGTTTCTGTGGAATCTCAACTGGTCGCTGTATCCGCCAGGCGTGAACGCGTGGTGCAGCCATATGCGCTGGTTCAGTGTTCTCCGGGCAGACGGCACACCACTGCCGGTGTTTCACAGCGTCGCCAATATGCCGCGCCGCTACAGTGACTATCTCCCGCGCCTGACGCTGTACGCGCATGATATGAC
>CBEVZO010000097.1:0-9045 GCA_965554365.1 uncultured Anaerolineae bacterium | reverse complement strand
GCAACGCGGCAGCGGGGAATCTCCAGTTTTTGCAGACTCGTATGCAGTTGTTGGTGGACAAATCCGAGGAGCTGCGCGCGGACCTGCTCAACACTGTGCAGCAGTTCCGTGACGATGTTGATCCCGGTATGGCGACGCGTTTCGACGGCTAACACAGCGCGTCACCTGACGAACCACTATGCGCGGGGCGATCTTCTGATGGGGGATCGCCTCGTGTGTGATCTGGATTTGTGCGTGCGTAGGGGCGCTGCTCTGCCGCGCCCAGGGCGAGTTTCGGTCAAAAATGGGCGCAGTAGAACATGCCCCGTGTCATAAGTCGTGCGGTAATCGTGTAGGGGTAGTGGCTCTGCCCTACCTAGGGCGCGGCAGAGTGTAGAATCCCATAGGGGCGGCGTGTGGCGTCAGTCGTCGTCCGCAGCGTCGTCGTCGGGCACGCGGTAGGCGTGATAGTCAGCGCGCCAGGCATCGCGATGATAGGGATCGGTGAAGCGGGTCATGTCGGTGTCGGGCGTCCAGTGCGTGCCGTCGGGCAGGACTGTGCCCTCGTTGAAGGCGGCATGATCCAGTTTTGCGCCCTGTAAATTGGCGCGCTGTAGCTGGCTCCCGCGCAAGTTGGCCCCGCGCAGGACCGTCCCTTGTAGGTTCGTGCCGATCAGTTTGGCATCTTGCAGGTCCGCGTGTCCCAAATTGGCCTCTTGCAGGGTGGCATACTCCACCGACGCGCGGCGCAGGTTCGCGTTCCCCAGGTAAGCCTCCCGCAAATTGGCAAAGTTGAGGTAGGTGTCTTGCAGCGCCTCATCTGCCAGCCAATCGTGCCGCAGGAGTTCCTCGGCGGCGCGTTTGGCGTCGTCGTTCACGCTGCTGCGGAGTTGGGCGATCAGGCCAGCTTTACGTTTTTCTTGGGCGGTGGCTTCGGCCTCGCGTTTTGTGTAGCGGGCAAGCAGACGATCAAAGACGAGGAACGTTACGAGCGCGCCGAGCATTTCCGTTCCCAGGTTGAGCGCGAACCCTTCCACGCTCTCACCGCGTGTCAGCGCGAAAATCGACGGCAGCGCGCCGCCGAGCGCGAGTACGATTAAGGCCCAGGCGCGTAGGTGATAGAGATCAGTGCGGCTATACCACCATGTACGGAGTCGGTTCATTATGAACTTCCTGCTATGTGCGTATGCCAGTTTAACTCACGATAACACATTTTGCGGCGGGGGCAAGTCCGAAGGTTTAGGGGGTGATCGCGGTGCTATGCGCGCGGCGCGACCTGCGGCTATAATGGCTGCAACGCAGAGTAAATCTGCGCGCGTGGGGGCACTCACAGCCGTTCCGCATACACAGAGGGATCAGTCGCATGATGCAACGACTACTTGTTCGTTTGTTGTTCGCGTTTGTCCTGCTCACCAGCTTGAGCATGGGGATCACGAGGATCACCGTCAGCCACGCGCAGCAGCCCCCGCCGCTGACTCAAACGTTCACCTGGCAGCCGTATGGTCTATCGGTGCAGTACCCCGCTGATTGGGTCGTGGCGCAGGGGGATTCTGCGATCAGTATCAGCCCCGCCAACCGCGATGTGGGCGACGGTTTCGGACCGGAACTCGTGTTGTTTGATCAGCCGAATACGCTGGAAACCGAATTTGAGGCCGCGATTGCCACATTTGCCGCATCATCCGGCGCGACGCACCAGATCACGGAGCGCAGCACGGTGGGCGATGTGCGTATGGTCCGCGCGGCGCTGACATGGGTCTCGCCTGCTGCGTCCGGGGAAATATTGCTGCTGGCCGCGAAAAATACAACGGCGCTCGGTGCGGCGTACATTGTGCGCGATACCGATGCCACCGCCTACCGCACAACACTCGCGGTGATGTTTGATACGGTGACATTGGGGGCGACCAATCGCGGGCCGATCACGATCTCGGCGGGGGTGGCGTCGGTGCAAGTGCCGCAGGCGTTCGTGTGGGATGACGCGGGTCTGGTGCTGTACTTCCCCGACGATTGGGACGTGGACATAGCAACGGACGCGGATGGCAATTACAACGTGGTGGCCGCGCCCAATGCTCTGGACCTGAGTCACTATATGCAGGCCACGACGTTTGACAATCTGCCAGTAGAGCTGGGGCTGACGCTGCTCATGGACCTGGTGTTAGCGGATTTTGGCGACCCGCTGGATTTCGCCGAAACCACAATTGCGGGTTATGACGCCATGATTATTGATGTGCGCAACGCCGAAGAACTCGCGCGGATTCTGATAATTGATCTCGCGGATGGTGAGACACTGGCGGTGTGCCTCTTCGCCGCCGAGGAGCCAGATTGGGAGGTCTTCCGCCCGCAGGTGAGCGCCATGATCAATGAGATTGAGCGGTACTAATGGGGGAAAGATCATGCCTCGCGCGGCGCGTTGATGGCGGGTGTTTGGCAGTGCTACAGCGCGTTTGATGTTGCCCCTGTGCCGGTTCTCTGCCGCAAGCGCAGGGGCAACATAGGATGTTGATTGCATGGGATACACAACCCCAACAAATTTACCATTGCCGTTACCCACCTCGGCGCGCTAGACTCTCTAAACGATTGCGGTGAACTATCGACAGCTCGAAAGTATCACGCCGGGTGCTGTGCGCAAGCGTGTTGAGCGCGTGTGTGCGCATGACGGCGTGTTGATCGCTGACTACGGAGCGAAATTTCTGAGGGAGTAAGCACAATGCAAGATCGTAAAGTCCTGACCCTACTGTTACTGTTGCTGGCGTTAGTGTTGGTGTTGGCAGCGTGCGGTGGTGATGATAATGATGACGCTGAAAGCGCGGCTGATACAGCAGACGCGGCGGCTGATGATGCCGACGATGGTGATGCAGGCGACGCGGCTGACGATGCGGATGATGCGGACGTGGGTGACGATACGGCTGTGGATGATGCAGGTGATGCTGACGCTGACGCTGACGATGCAGATGCAGATGCAGATGCAGATGATGCGGCTGCGGCTGACGTGGGTGCAGATGATGCAGATGCTACCGCCGACGATGCAGGCGATGCGGCAGACACAGCGGCAGACCTGGATGAGGGAGTGCAGCCGTTTGTGTGGGAAGACTATGGCATCACGGTGCTGTTGCCTGAGGGCTGGAGCATCGCGGAAGGGGGCCAGGAGTACGATCTGTCGTTTGTTTCGCCCGGCGCGATGGCCGGGGGCATGGGCGCGTATATGACGCTTAAGGTGTATGCGTCGCTGGGCACTGAGTCGCTGACTGAGGCGCTGCAACCTGTGGCCGACGAAACTGGCACGGACCTCGTGACCTACGACAGCGGCGCGGTGGGTGTGATCACTGCTGATGAGGTTAGTGGCACAGAACAACGGTTGCTCCTGTTCCCGTATGATGCGCATGGCGGGGCGCTATTTGTGCAAGCCTCCGGGACTGTGGCCGAGGGTGATGTCATGGCGGCCATTCTGGATAGCATCACGATTGATCCGCCGGTGGTTGATGTGGACGCGGCGAATGCAGCGTTTCAGGCCAGTCTGGCCGCCGATGGCACGTTGACCTATGGCGACGCGGACGCCCCGGTCGTGATCCGCGAATATTATGGTTTTACCTGCGGGCACTGCGCCAATTACATGCTGCCGATGCACAACGTCATGGCGCTGGATGTGCAGACGGGTCGTGTGCGTTTTGAGATCGCGCCGATGACCGGAGACCCGAAGTCCGAACTCGCCACGCACGCGATGTATTGCGCTGCCGAGCAGGGCCAGGGTTTTAGCGCCTATGACGCGCTGTTCCGCGATTATCTGGACAATGGCTATGAGGCGGCGTATACCGCAACAGCGGTGAACGCGATCATGGAGAGTCTCGATCTCGACACCGATGCGCTCAACACATGCATCAATGACGCTGCGTATACGGCGTCATTGGACACATTGCGTGAAGGATTCGTGGCGCTGGGGCTGACGGGCACGCCGACTATCACGTTCGCGCTCACCGGCGAAGACCCCGTCCCGTTGGTTGTTCCGACGGGTGCGGTGTGGAGTGGTGTCGTGCCGCTCAGCGCGGTGCGCACGGTGATTGCGTTGATGGTCGATCAGGGGCTTACGCCGCAGGAAGCCGCGAACGTGATGTTTGGCGGCTGATCGGTGACGTTGTTAAGCGGATAACCTGAATCTCACGGGGGCGTGTGGGCGACCATGCGCCCTCGGTTTGTGTGTATGTGCGGGGCGCGAACGCGAAAATTTACCCGCCCAACACTGCCTTGATGTTCTCTGCTATTAGGCATCCAGAAGATGCTTAATGTGATTCTCGGCTTCCTCTGCCAAATCATCATAAGTCATCAGTTTGATGTCGTGTTTCTCATTCCACATTCGAATCTGATCTCTTTGATCACTTGTTAGCCCAGTGTTTTGCCCAACAACAACTAACCCTTCAGGGGCTACAATCCCTGGAAAATCCTTTTCTACGTCATCCAAATGGCGTCTAATCCATAATATCCAATTTGCTACTTGGCTGTTTTCTGCGTGATTTATGATTTGTCTGAATTCGCCCGCCTTGGTAAATAGTTTGTGTTTGGGATTTTCGAGTTCAACTAGGATGTACCTGCCAGTGGTGACTTCGACAACAAAATCCATCCGGTACTTTGTTCTTCCATCGTCTTTCAATGGATGTTCGTATACCAAGCGTTTCTTTGTAGGAAAAAGCAAAATCGGATGATCTCGAATGAATCGATGTATGACTCGTTCTGAATAACTCTTTTCGTTGATGATCGAACGAAATCGTGCAAGTATTTGGTGTAGACGGCTGACTATTTCTTGTCTCCACAGGACTGTGTCATAGCGCAACAACAGGCGGGATTCTTGCGGTTCGTATAATAATGCCCGTGCTTTTAACTCAGCGATTATCTGGCTGGCATCAGATTTTGCGTTCGCAACCGACCACTCAAAGTCTGGAGTTGCGAAATAGAGGAACTTCCAGCCAGTAGTTGGACGAGGCCCTCCGTTTGTGGGCACATGGTCCAATATAGCTTGGACCATTCCACTCCCCCCGAAATCGTCAAACGAAAGGGTTACATGGGCTTCTGTACCAGCGATTATGTTGGGGAGTTGACGTGAAACTCCGCCAACGTTTTGATTCTTTTCAAAAAAGAGGAAATTGTCTGCAAACCCGCTTGGGTAGGCAGCGACCACATAACCGTCTTTGCATTCAACGCCTATGAATACATACGTCCATCTGAAAATTTGCGGAATGTGTTGAACATATTGGGGTTGTGAGGCGAAAAAATTCCGTATCTCAGCCCAATATGTGGTCATATAGTTGTATATCTGTGTCCTTCGAGTTTCGTTCAAGTTTTATCCTCCCAACACGGCCTTGATGTTCTCCGCGATCTCCTGGTTGATGCCCGACACAGCGGCTAACTCCTCGACGCTGGCCTGACGGATCGCCTCGATATCCTTGTTGAACGCGCGCAATAGCGCCTTGCGTTTCTGCGGCCCGATGCCGGGAACCTGTTCTAACTGGCTGGCGATCCCGGCTTTGCGGCGGCGCTTGCGGTGCGCGGTGATCGCGAAACGGTGCGCTTCGTCACGCACGCGTTGCAACAGGAATAAGCCCTCGCTGCGGCGCGGCAACAGAATCGAGCGCTCGCGCCCTGGCAGGAACACTTCCTCAAACTGTTTCGCCAATCCCGCCACCGGCACGCGGTCCAGCAGCCCATAGGAGTCCAGTACCTCAATCGCGACGTTCAACTGTCCCTTGCCGCCATCGACGATCAGCAGGTCGGGCAGGATGCGCCAGGTTTCGTCGGGGTCTTTCTTACCCGGTGGGAGCGCCTTTGGTGGCGCGTCGATCATCTCTGTATAGCGCCGGAAGCGCCGTGCGAGTGCCTCACGCATGGACTGGTAATCGTCGGAGCCTTCATGCGTCACCGTGTTGATGTTGAAGCGGCGATACTCGCTTTTGCGCGGCACGCCCTGCACAAACACCACGCGACTCGCGACAATCGCCGTGCCCTGCGTCGTGCTGATGTCGTAACACTCGATACGATTCGGTGGGTTGGGCAGTTCGAGTGCCTCCTGCACTTCACGCAGCGCGGTTTCCTGCTTCACGGTGTCGGACTCCCACTGGGAACGCAGAATGCCCAATTTCTCGGCGGCGGTCTGTCCGGCGAGTTGGACCAGTTCGCGCTTGTTGCCGCGCTGGGGCACGGTGAGCTTAACCTTGCGCCCGCCGCGCTTGTCCTTGAGCCAGCGTTCGATGATGCGCGCTTCGGTCACGTCTTGCGGCAGAATTACTTCTTTGGGGATGTCGGTCGCGTCCGCGTAGAATTGCATCAGGAACGATTCCACGATTTCGTCAGGCGTTTCGTCTTCCGCGCCGTCGAGCGCAAAATACTCGCTGCCGACCAAGCGCCCGTTGCGGATCAGGAACATCTGCACGACCGCGTCGCTACCTTCCTGCGCAAACGCGATCACGTCCTGATCGGCGTTGATATCCGCCACGAGCCGCTGCCGCGCGGAAATCTGCGCTACGACATGCAGCCGGTCCCGCAGCAGTGCGGCGCGCTCAAAGTCGAGATTCTCGGCGGCGTCTTCCATCTCCGCGCGGAGGTCTTGCAGCACGGCATTCGCGTGCCCGCTGAGGACGCGTATCAGGCCTGCGATGCCGTCGCGATATTCGTCCTGCGTCTGTGCGGCGATACACGGTCCACCACACAGCTTGATGTCGTAATACAGGCACGCGCGCTTATCGTTGCCGGTGATCTCGCGGTCGCACGTCAGATACGGGAACGCCTTACGCAGCACGTCAAGCGTTTCGCGCACACCGCCCGCCGAGGTGAATGGTCCGAAATAGCGGTGACCGTCCTTGCGATTCACGCGCCGGGTGAATTCCACTTTGGGAAACGGTTCGCCGGTCGTCACGCGGATGTACGGGTAGCGTTTGTCGTCCTTGAGCAGCACGTTGTAGCGCGGTTTGTGCTGCCGGATGAGTTCGGCTTCGGTGATCAGCGCCTTGAGTTCGTCCCCGGTGAGGATGAACTGAATATCCACCGTTTCGTGGCGGATTTTCAGCACCTTCGGATCGTGGTTGCCGGGTTGGAAATAGCTGCGCACGCGGGAGCGCAGACTCTTGGCTTTGCCCACGTAGAGGATCGCGCCGTTGGGATCGAACATCTGGTAGACGCCCGGTGCGGTGGGCAGGTGGTCGAGAATATCGCGCAGGTGGTCGGAGGGTGTGTAGTCAGTCATGGGAGTTTTCAGTTCACAGTGATCAGTTGTCAGTAGGGACGCTGCTCTGCCGCGTCCTGAGTGGATGGTGATTAATGTCCCCAATTGTAGCACGTTTGTGCGACTTTCTCAGCTTGCACTTTCGCGGCATAATGAGTACGGATCAAGTTGAGTCGTGAGGAGCGCATAATGAAGCGTATGAGTCGTGCGGGATTGATGGTGGCGGTATTGGCGGTGGTTATCGGCGTTGTGCCGGTCATTGTGCGGGCGCAGGATGATCCGGCGTGGGTGACGTATACGACGGAAGACGGTGTGTTGACGTTTGATGTTCCGGCGCAGTGGATCGTGACAGATGATGGCGAGTATGGCGTAAACCTGGCGAGCGATCCGGCGGCGGTGGGTCCGACCGACAATTTGGCTGATGGGCATATGGTTGGACAGATTGCGTCACCTGCATTTGTGGCGGAACGGTTGACGTTTGGGGGGCGTACACCAGCCGATGATTTGATGGCTCAAGCTGAGGCATTGACAGATAATCTGACTTTCGACTACACCTATTTTCAGTTGGACGAAAACACGATTTTAGCCGTCGACATCAACGGTCCGGGGCTATTTGAAGGCGCGTCGATTTTCCGGCGAGTGGGAGATGCGGGAACCGTTGAGGTCAGCGGATACACACATCATGGACAACTTGTTTATTTCCTCGATGACCTGATCGCACTCACGCAGTCGATCACTATCAACACACCGGGCGGACTCCCCGCGTTGACCGAAACGTATGTTACGCTGGATGAGGTGATGGCGATCCATTATCCGGCAGGATGGGCGGTGCATCTGTTCAATCCTGGCACGATTCTGTTCGGTAACAACGCGGAAGCGCTCGACCATATGATCAACCGGGGACAGGTGTACCCGAACGATATGCTGTTCACCCTCGTGACGCCGTCCGTCACCACGGCGCTGATGGGTGACACGTTGACGCCGGACACCACGCCGGAGGATGCGTTAGCGTTTTTCATCGCGCTCTCGAATGCGACGGACGCCTACGGGGAAGTCGAAACGGTTACGGTGGGCGATTATCCGGCTGCGCGGGCGTTCATGGCACAGCATGATTTCCAGGTGGTGACGGTTGTGGTGCAGCTTGCACCGGGGCAGTTCGCGATGTTCGATCTGATGGTGGACCAGCACGCATTCGATCAGCATTTGCCGCTGCTTGACGCGATCATGGCCTCGGCGGAAGTTTTGGGAGAGTAGCGGGTCGCAGCCTTTCACGGGAATCGCTGCTGCGCAATATTGCAAGCCATGACCGGTTTTTCGCACCCCCCAAAATATGAAAATTCACAAAATGCGGCGTTTTGCGCGATAATCAGGAGTGAAGTGCTACCAACATACCACAGGTGAGGAGAATTCACGGTGAAATTTTACACGACACTGCGCACAATACTGCGCGGCATCCTGATCGCGGCCCTGGCGTTGACATTGATCCCGCTGGCAGCGCTGGCTCAGGACGATGGCGCGACGACTTTCACGAACACAGACGGCACGATTTCATTTGAGGTTCCTGCTGGCTGGACCGCCGGCGAAGCAGTGGACGGGTTGATCACGGTGACAAACATCGCGCCCGCAGGCGACGACGACGCAGATGCGCTGACCACCGGATTCGCACCCGGCGAGGGCATCGTGACGTTCCAACTGCGCCGTGAGCCGGTTGGCACGACGCTCGAAGCGGTGCTGGATGCGGTACTGAGCGATACCCTGCGCGCGGAAGGCCTACTTTCGTATGCTGCGACGCGATCGGTCACCGCTGGTGGCGGACGCGCGGCACTGCAAGTGATGGTCACGCTGCCGGAGGAACACCGGCTGTT
>CBEVZO010000096.1:0-9062 GCA_965554365.1 uncultured Anaerolineae bacterium | reverse complement strand
TGTTGATATGCGACTGAATGCCCCTGTGGAATATACTGAGGAGACTATTAACCTGCGTCTCGGCTATGTCAGCGGCACAATCCCCGCTTCTGCGTTAGCAGACGCGCCCTAATAATGATCACGCGGGTGCAGCGGCGCAGAGTATGGAGTGTGCTGGTGAGCAGCGGAGCCATGATCGCGGTGGTAATCATGCTCGCGCTGCTGGCCGGGTGTTCCGACACAACGCCGGAACCCACTGCTACGTTTACACCGTCGCACACGCCGACCGTAACGCCGCTGCCCACTGCGACTCCATTGCCCACTGCCACGCCGGTGTTTTTCAGCACTGACGGGGCGGTGGGTTTTGATGTCTGGACTGATGTTATCGATCCGGCGCTGCCTGCTGACGGTCGTACCACGCTCCCGGTGAATCTGACCACCAAGCGCCATGATTTCGCAGGACTTTCTGTGTTGTTGTTGGTTGCAGGCGGCGGTCATGTGGAGCCGGCGAGTGTAGTGCTGCCCGCGCTGGATGAAACGATCACCATCACCTACACGGCGGCGGATGCGGGCGGGGAAGTGCATATCGAAGGTCGGGTGCTGCGCGATACGGATTCGTTTTCTGATATCGCGGTGCTGCATCTGGTAGCAGAGCAGTTTACGCTGGCTATCGATTATGGTCCGCCGTTGAATATGGCATCGCGTATCTTCCCTGTGACTATGACGTTCGTGCCTGCTGGTGCAACGGAGACTGTACAGGGACAGTATCTCGTGCGCCTATCGCTTGTGGGACAGGGCGGGGCACTCAGTCAGTCTTCGGCTATGGCAGGAGCAGCAAATCGTGTTGAATTGGTGATGAGTGGCACACCACAGACGGTGTATTTTCAACCGAGGGGTGAGGATACACGGGTGGTGCTTCAGGGGCGTGTGTTGGCGCGCGGTGATATTCCCACGAGTCGCCGGGTGGTACACTGGTTGCCGTTGGAGGCTCGCGTCGCGTTCTCCAATCTGCCCACAAATGCCTGGCGCGAATTTCCCGAAGGTGGGTTGCGGTACGATTGGGACTTGAGGGAAGCGAATTACGCCTGTGCGCTATTCTACGCTGACACCGGGGCTGTGATGCGCCCGGCGGTGGCTCAAGCGCATTATAGTGTATTACTCGGTCCTCAGTCCGATGTCGCGTTGTTGCGCCTGGAGGATGGTACGCGGTTTGTGCCTGAGACATGGCTGCTAGGTGACGATACGGGACTAGACGGTCAACCGTATATTCCAGTCGGTATCCCCTTGTGTCTCAGCGTGTGGGCTGGCGAAGGGGTTGGAGGATTGCTCAGGTTGCGTATGGCGGGGGCACTCCGTGAGCGCGCAGATGAGGCGCTCGTATTGTTGCATTACGGCAGTCTCACCGCAGGTGAGGGGTGGCAGCCGCTTATGGTGCATGTGCCGTTGGCGGTGGCGCATGAGGCCGCAGCACAGTCTACGCCGTTGGCTATACCTCCTGGTGCGCTGACTTTGTATCTGCTCGCACCGCTGACCAATGGTGGGGCCGTGCCTGTGCTGTTGACTGTGTGGGTTCCGGATTCCTATATCGATCTGAATGCTGATGGCACAACAGTCCTGCGGGCGACAGAGGGAGAGACGGCGATTCCGCTGGCGACGGAGTTGGCCGCTTATGAACGCGGGGATGTGCCGTTGTTGCTGCCGGTTGAGGAGGGCACGGTCGAGGCGATTTGGCGAGCGGTGGATGTCACCGGACAACCCTATACGGCAACGGTCCAGCGTGATGGTCAAACTATCATACTGGACCGCGTGTATATTTGGGGCTGGCTGGAATGATACTGCCCGTTGATGGCATGTTTGGTGCTCGTGCTTGGGGCTACCAATCCGACTCGTATGGGTCTTTCACCAGAAAATAGCCGATTCCTTCCGGGGTTCCACCCAGACGGTATTCCTTTCCGCGCCACATACGTGTTGTTTGTGGTTGTTTTTTCCCTTTGACCATTACCGTTACCTTGATTTGACCCCGGTCGTGTGAGGCATGGTCGGGACACTCAACAATGATCTTCTGCACGCCTAACACTGGGGGAATCTGTCGCAGCGAGCGTTTCTTAAACGTGATGTGGTTGCTACGATAGCGGTTGAGTGGCACGCGCCAAACCGTCGTTTCGCTATCATAGCCGTCACGAGATTGAATGACCAATTCGCCGACTGCGGGGTGTTGCTTGCGGCGGCGGGTCACGACAATCTGGCGGACGACGGTCAGTGTTGCTAGTACCCCGAAGGTGATCATCCCCACCAGCGTAATGATTTGCAGCGGGTTACGCGTGCGTTCGATTGCGACGATGTCCTCACGGGCGCGACTAGCAAACAGCGTGCTTTGGTTAAGCACTAGCCCTTCTTTTGCCACGACGGTAATCGTGAACTTTCCTCGATCGAGGTCGGAGATTGTAGCCTCGTAGATGCCGGGTTCATCAGCCAGTTGCAGGCTGGCATTGCCAGTCACATCGTCGCCATCCACTGTGGTGATAGTCAATTGTAACGGTTCCGGGTCTGCTGTATAGTCGGCGAGGTCTACACCGTCTCCTGTTTCTTCAAGATAAACGCGCACGGTGATGGTGAGATCAGTTTTGGAGTATGGAGGTAACCCTTCGGTAGCGTGCTGTGTGTTGCCATCTTCAGGGGCGAGAATCTCTATCAACAAGAAATCTGCTGGGTCTACGCTGAACAAGCCTGATGTTTCTTCGCCAAGTAGTCGTTCCTCGCCACTTGGGGCTGTCATGGTGGCCCGAACCGTGATGCGGTATTGACCGGGGTCGGTCATGGCAACAGTTTCAGTAAATGTGCCGTCGGGTGACTGCAGCAGCGGTACGTCTGCCCACACAGTGCCAGACTGATCCATGATCTGCGCTGTGACAGTTAACTCTTCTGGAACCAATACGTTTCCGGCGTCATCCGCAATTGCGGCCCACAGTGTCACTCTCTCGCTGACGAGCATATCGTTAGCAGGAAAACCGGTCACTGTGAATGCTGTTGGCGCAACGTCGAACGCTTGGGGGATGGCTTCATGTAGCACGGTGAACGGCGTGCCATCGCTGCGTTGACTGGTGGCAGATAACTCCAAGGCGTAGTGGCCTACTTCTTCTGGGATGATCTGTACGGTGTAGGTCCCTGTACCGGCAGTCGTCAGATTCATATTTTGCGCTGGGCCGTTATCCGGTTTTAGTGTGACGCTCACATCCAACGCGTAGGCGGGATTGGCGTAATTGGGTAATGGGTTCCCATCAGCATCTTCTAAATGCAATGTGATTTCAAAGGGCGTAAAAGGCTGTAGACTGCCGGAGGGGTGGTCGAGTCGCCAGTTGACACGTAGCAAATCTTTGTAAATGTCGAGCAACGTGGCGTTTTGTGTGGTGATGTGCCAGATGCCAGGTTCAGGAAACTGGATCGTTTGAATCTCAATGGCGCTGTCTCTACCGGTGACACTGACAGTGGGCATCACATCTGACACCACATTGCCGTAAGGGTCGGTGATGGTTATTTGTGCGCTTGGTTCGTTCTTGAAGATTGTGATGCGCAGCGTTTGGTAAAACGGCGGTACGTCAATGGTGGCCGTGTTAGCCTGATCGAAGCCTACCTGTTCGCCGAGTGTGTCGCCCTCTGTGCCAGCGCCGGATTCGGTTTCTCCGCGTAGCATTTGGGTGACATCGGTCAGGATGGTGACGAAACGCGGGCCGATGTCGGTTGAATCTTCGAGGCGTTCAGCGCGTCCATGATTGCCGACAATCGCCTGCCACGATGTGGCGAAACGCGGCCAATAGGTGTCATTGGCATCAATGGCGAGTATATAGATACGGTAATCGGGAGCCGGAAAGTTGATCTGCGCGAAATCGAGCAGATCGTTCATGTGGTTGACCTGATCTGCCGGCGAGGTGCAGTTAGGGTCAATCCATTCTGGATCATAAGGTGCGCAGGGCGCGCCATCCGTCAATACCACAATGATTTTTAAGCGGGCGGTGTTGTCATTAGGGAGCGTGTTAAACAAAGTTGCCGCCGTCTGGAATGCGGCCTTGAAGTTGGTGTTGCCCAAATCGTTAGTCCCAAACGCTGATTGTGATAGTTGGTTGAGCAATGCGCTTTCGGTTGTGGCCCATTGCGGATCCTGGCTGTCAATTACTCTCCAATCTAACCCGGTTTGTGCGCCATCACCGAAATGGATCACTGCCATACGCAGTGTTGTATCTCTGAGTACCACATGGTGATATTCACTCAGAGTGCTGAGCGCATATTGCACTGCTTCAAAACGCAAGCCGTCCGGGTCGTGGGCGGCTGTGTGGTCAGTGCCCCCCATACTGCCTGATTGATCCACCAGGAAGATGATCTCTAGCTCATCATACTGGGGAGGATTACCCGGTTGCGCGTGCGCGACATGTAGCGTGACGAGCAGCAACACACTCAGTAGAATTAGGCTGGGACGTCGTATGGCATGTCGATTTCGGTTCACTACTCAGCCTCGTCAATCTGAATGTCGGCATTGTCGATACCGGCTTCTTGCAGAATAGTCTGAATTCTGACCTGCACCTGAGATTTATTCAGTTCCGCTTCTTGTAACACGATGTTGATTTTTCGTCCCAACATGCGCAGCGTTTCTTCATCGGCATCGGCTGGCACATCAATGTTGAGTTGGACCTGGATTGCCGTGTTACCCTCTCGTATGTGGACGGAAGTTTGTTGTGGGGGCGGCGGTGCTTGTTCTTGTTGCCCCAAATGGCGTGCAGAGGCACGTCGTTCTAGAAATGAGGGGCGACGGGAGCGTTCGGGTTTGCTCTCGGTCTCGCGAGTTGAGCGCGGTTGACGACGCGGCGCGGCTTCTTCGTTGGTTGAGGTCGGGCGTGCAGTGCGGCCCCGTGCAGTACGGCGTGGACGTTTGGGTTGGATTGCGCGCGTTGTACGTGTTGTGCGCGGTGCGGCCTCAGCCTCTTCATCGGGTTCGGGCTGGTTTGATGTACGGTCCTGTGATCCCGCAGCGCGACGAGGTAGTGTCCGCCGACCACCGCGCATTCCTGAGGGATGTCCTTGTTGTTGGAACGACGCGGGAGCATCTGTATGTGGATCATCAGGCTCGACGTCTGACGCAGTATCATCAGCCGCTGCGGGCAATTCGTTCAGCATTTCTTCAACTGATTTCGCAGCGCCAGCGTAGCCGCGAGGCAGTGTGCGGCGCTTGCGTTTCTTGGGCTGTTTAACCGGGCGTGGTGCGGATGCCGGAGTTTGGTCGAATGCTGATTCATCAATGGCATCGTCAGCGGTATACGGTTCCTCATCCGCCCGACGGGAGTCCTGTGTGTCATTGACGTGTGTTTGCGGCACGCGGTCGATGTCATCCACATCAGGCGTACGCGGTTGAGTTTCTTCCCAATGACGGTCGTCATCGGCGTATGTCTGTGGCACAGGGTCGATGTTTTCGTCAGCGGGATACGGGTTCTCATTCGCCCAGTTGGAGTCCTGTGTGTCATCGGCGTGTGTTTGCGGCGCATGGTCAATGTCTGCATTATCTGCAATATACGGCTGTGTTTCTTCCCAACTGCGGTCGTCGTCGTGTGTCTGCGGCACACGGTCGATGTCATCCACATCAGGTGTATGCAGTTGTGTTTCTTCCCAACTGCGGTCATCGTTGGTGCCGGTGTGTTGCGGCACAGGATCGATGTTTTCGTCAGCGGGATACGGTTCCTCAACCGCCCAACGGGAGTCTTGTGTGTCATTGTATGTTTGCGGCACATGGTCAATGTCACTTGCATCATGTGATTGCATTGTGTGGTCTGCTGCAAATTCTCTTGCTGGTTCAACGTCTATGTCTGGTGCAGGTACGTCGAGTAATGCGCTTATCTGTACTGCACAGCTTGCAGGGTCCATTGCAGCCAGATCGCAAAGCAAGTCTGTGAGTGTGAATGTTTTGCCGTCTGCGGTTTCCAACAGCCCGATCTCGGCATAAAAGTCGCGCAGCGTGGTTGATTTCGCCGGGGGAACGGGGATGGAACGCAGTAGTTTGCGGATTTGTCGGAGCAGAAAAGGATTGCCTGGTTCGCAGCCGCACACCTCGGCGATAATCTGGATCGCGTGTGCATGTTGTTCTGGTGTCAATCGCGTGATGAAGGCATCCATTGTTGTCCGTCCTTAGTTGTTATACCTTTACAACAGCTTCACGAGCCGCATGAACTGGCGTTTCACCGTGTGTTTGTGAAGTATACTCCCGCTGCAATTACGAGCAGCCCCAGAAACAGGATCAACGGAATGACAATGGGCAGCAGCGGCGCGTTGCTCAACTCGGCATCTTCTTGACCGAGGATGCTGAGTGGGGCTTCGACATTGAGCGTAACCCCGGTCACGATGCGATCTTCCGCGCGCAGCCCCAATTGAATGTTGCCGATATCTGCTGGATTATCTGATGCGATGATCATTTGACCGGCGGTAGTCACTCCTGGTTGCCGGATAAAGGCCCCCATGACGGCAGCCTCATGCCCCGGTGTGATTACCCATTCATTCTCGGCGCGTTTACTGAACCCGTCAGTCCATCCTCCGGCGGCTTCCCATTCTGTTAGGAACTGCTCATTGCCGCGCAAGACCATATAGCCGCCAGAGGGTATTTCGCGCGTGTTGACCAATAAATCTAGCGCTTCGTAATCCATTTCTGGTGGGCTACGGAAAACCACTGGCAACATGGCTGCAACGTGACCCGGTTCAATCGAGTAATTGTGTATGAAGACCGGTACTCGATTTACCTGCGCAATGTTGTCATCGCAAGCATAATCATTGGTGCGTGTGATAGGATCGCGCGCCGTTTCTACTGTTGCGCGCAGTGAGATTACATTGTTTTGGGGTGTCCATGCAAATGGCCCGTACCATGCCGTTTGTCCCGCCGACAGTGTGACCGGGGTACGGCCAATCTCCTGCCAGTTAGCGGGAAAATCGGCCACCATGACCGAGGGCGATGCATACACGAGCAGTGTGCCCCCAGACGCATCGAGTTGACCAGTATTATGTACCTCAACGTAAACATAGGCTTCGCGGCGCGGCATGGGAAACTCGAAGTCACGTCCATTGTCTGGCGTTTGGCGCACCACAATAGCCGGGCTTTCCCAAAACACAGCACCATTGATGTCGGAGCAACGTGAGCCATCATCGCCGGCATGATCGGGGATCGTGAGGTTGACACATTCGGCGACGTAATCGGCCTGGATAGTGACCGAACCAAAAACCTCATTGGCGCTTTTCAAGTCCAGCGGGATGGTGTAGGTATTGGAGCCTAGCCCCATTAGTTTGGGGCAGAACGATATCACGACGGTGAGCGTGCCACCCTCTGGTGGGTAATCAAACGCCTCTGGCGTGTGCGTGATCCAGCCTTGTTGATCGACTTGTTGACTGACAAACGCCAGTTGGTATTCGGCAAGTTCTTGCTCGATCAGCGAAACAACCTGCTGAGGAATATCCTCGGCATTGCCCAACGCGAAATAGCGTCCATTGGTGGTGGCAGCCGCCTGTTGGAGCGCCTTTTCTGCGCCGCTATCACCGCCGCTGTTCACGCTAATCACGCGAATGCCTTGCCCTTCAAGCCCCGCCAGCACCGCATTATAGTTCAGATCGTCCGCCGTACCGTCCTGTTCATCACGGCCCGGATCATCGTAGTGCGGCTCGTCATCGGTGAATAGCACGATCAGTCGTACCGCATCGTCGCGCCACGACAGTTGACTACTTTCCCACAACGCGCGCGTGTAGCTTTCCGGCAGGGAATGTCCCCCATACTCGTGGATCCTGCCGATGGCAGTATTGAAGCTATTGATATCGGTGGTGAAATCGGTCAGCAGTTCCCAGGGCAGATCAGCGTCGTAGTCGGCAAACATGCCAGCGGCAAAACGGGTATCATCGACCATCCCACGTAGATTTTGTGCGATGTCGAGTGCGCTGCGCTGAACGCTATCGATTTCATCGTTCATACTGCTGCTAGCATCGATCACTAGCATCACGTCGAGCCGACCCAGTGGCGTGTGATCCGGGGGGGGCAGCGTGATCTGCACAGCCTGAGTTAAACAGTCTGTGCCGCAAATCTGGGCCGAGATTGTACTCGGCGTGATCGTAGGGCCGCCCTGGGCATGGCTGGTCTGCGGATGCAGAATCCCGGTCACGACCAGAGTCGCGACCAGGATGGAAATCAACAGGCAAACAATGAATCGTTTCATGATTGACGGCGGCTAAAGTTGATGATCCACAGGCGTGTGATGTTGAGCAGATCCTCCAGGATTTCCCGATTGAGGTCGGAGTCGAAGGGAGTTTTGATGCCCTCTAGCACATCACGCCAACCATAGTCCCGCCATTCCTTCCAGATTTCCGGTAGATATTCGTCTTGTGTATAGCGTTCGTGAATGCGTTTCAGCAGTGCCGCATCGAATTCTTTGTGGTCGATCACGAACCATAGATAGGCTTGGATTAAGGGGTGTAGTCCACTGTCCCAATACTGAGGTGGAATGCGGATTTCGCGTCCCTCGTCAAGTTCTTCTGCCAGGAGCATGATCTCGTACTCATTGTCGGTGCCAGGTAGTGGTCCGCTGATTTCGATCTCTCCTGCCGCGAACGCCAGGCAGAAAGTGCGCGCCCGATCAGCGTCAGATAGACCGATGGAGATAACGGGGTGGATCATGTGCGGTTTAATGCGTAACTCGGCCACGAAGCGTTGTTCGAGACGTAAGCCAGTATCTTCTGCTCCGTACACGGCAGTCAAGATTTCGGTTTGGGCCTGTGTCGCGTCTGGCCCAGTCTCCAACCCATATTGACGTTGGTAAGCCCCCTGTGTTTGTTTGTAAACCGTTGTGCTGAGGAGCGGAATCAGAGCCCGGCGTTGTTTCATGCCCAGCACGAAAGGATCGGTGGTGGGCAGCCGGTTCAACCTGTTTGGATCATCGGCAGGACGCAGGATGTCAGCGATTTGTGCTGCTTCATCCACGTTTTCATTAGCTGCCAATTGTAGGGTTACGATATGATTTCGTGCCTCCTCCTCTGGATAGTCCAGCAACACATCAGACTTTTCCTGCAGGGTG
>CBEVZO010000095.1:0-9095 GCA_965554365.1 uncultured Anaerolineae bacterium | reverse complement strand
AAAACTGAAATTCTGTGTTTGTTTGTACCCTCTCATGCAATTCGCCAACAGCATCGAGTTGTCAACCGTTGATCGCGCCGTACAAATCTCACCCCCAACGTGATCCGCGATCACGTTGGGGGTGAGGTTGGTTTTTCCTCTTACGCTCACGTCCCTTCTAAGGGTAGAATAGGACATCAACGTCATCATACGTAAACACACACCGCTTGGGAGACCACCGATCATGACCGACCACACGCTGCAATTCAGCGATCTGCTCAATAGCCTACCGGGCCTCATCACCGCACCACAAACTGACGTGGCGATCACCGCGCCCGTGAGCGAAAACGCGCAAACCATCCAGGCGGGCGGTGTATTTCTGGCACGCAAAGGCGCACGCGTGGACGGTCATGACTTGATCGCGGAAGCTGTCGAAAATGGCGCGGTGGCGGTGGTCGGGGAACGGTCGCCGGACGATGCCGTGTGTCCCGTGCCGTATGCACAGGTCGCAGACGGCATGGCGGTGCTGGGACCGTTAGCCGCCGTCTACTATGACTATCCCGCACACAAGCTAACGGTGATCGGCGTGACCGGCACGGACGGCAAAACGACCACCGCCGCGCTGATCCACAGCATGTTACATGCAGCAGGCTTCAAAGCCGGCATGATCTCCACCGTGAGCGCGATCATCGGTGACGAGGAACTCCCGACCGGGCTACACGTCACAACGCCGCCCGCGCACGAGGTGCAGATGTATCTGGCGCGTATGGTCACGGCGGGCCTGACGCACGTCATTTTAGAGGCGACCTCGCACGGACTGGCGCAGGGCCGCGTCAATGGTGTGGCGTTTGACGTGGTGGTGATGACCAACATCACGCACGAACACCTCGATTTTCACGGCACGTGGGAGCAGTATCGCCGCGACAAGGGGCGGTTGTTCGAGATGGTGGCGACTACGTTCCGCAAGCCGGACGTGCCGAAGCTCGCGATCATCAACGCCGACGACCAGAGCGCGGACCTGTTCACGCAGTTGGCGCAGGGCGTGGACCGCATTGTGACCTACGCGCTCGATCTCGTGATGCCCGCCGACGTGCGCGCCGAGGATATCGAGTATGGGCCGGAAGCCACCACGCTGACCGTGCATGGTCCAGACTGGATCGTGCAGCCGGTGGAAACGCATCTCGTGGGGCCGTTCAACGTGGCGAACGTGCTTGCGGCGGCGGCGGTTGTTGGGGCGCTGCTCAGCGATCAACCGGCAGCGGTGCGCGCCGCGCTCGTGAACGGCGTGCAGCAGATGCCGCTCATCCCCGGACGCATGGAGCGCATTCACACGGAACAGGATTTCCTGGCGATTGTCGATTTCGCGCACACGCCCAACGCCCTACGCCGCGCGCTCGAAGCCGCCCGCACGATGATCCCGGCGGATCGCCGCGTGATCGCGATCTTCGGCAGCGCCGGATTACGCGATCGCGACAAGCGCCGCATGATGGCCGAGATCGGGATGGAACTGGCGGATTTGGTCGTCCTCACCGCCGAAGACCCGCGCACCGAGTCATTGGCGGGCATTCTCAACGAGATGGCGCAAGGCTGTCGCAAGCGCGGCGGCTTCGAGGGTGAGTCGTTCTGGCGCGTGATGGATCGCGGCAAGGCGCTGGCGTTTGGGTGTTCGTTGGCGCGGCAGGGCGATCTGGTGATCGCGTGCGGCAAGGGCCACGAGCAGAGCATGTGCTTCGGCTCGGTCGAGTATCCCTGGGACGACCGCGAGGCGATGCGTGCGGCGTTGCGCGGTGAACCGCTGTTGACGTTGCCTACGGCGGGGTTGTAGGAGCGCGATTTGGGGATGGTATAATACAAAGCAGTTGGAGGTGGAATGATGTTAACACAACTACGGATGCAAAACTTCAAGTCATGGCGTGACACGGACGATTTGGTAGTCGCGCCACTAACCGGCATTTTTGGCGAAAACAGTTCCGGCAAGACAAGCCTGCTGCAAATGATGCTGATGCTCAAGCAAACGGTGGAGTCTCCTGATCGCCGGCGTGTATTGCATTTTGGAGATGACCGCGCTTTGGTTGATTTGGGGACTTTTCGTGACGTTATTGCAGGTCATAATACTGAATTGCCATTGACATTTAGTTTGACATGGGAATTGCCCAAACCACTTATGGTGACGGACCCTGAAACAAGACGCAGACTATTTAGCACGAACTCTTTGTCCTTCACTACAACCGTAGCCCAGGATGATGAAAAACTCATTGTAGAGGAATTTGAGTATCGTTTTGATGACTATCATTTTGGGATGACTCGTAGGCCAAGTGCTGGTAATCGGAGGAAACAGGAATATGACCTAATCAGTGATCCTTTCCGTGTTAAACGTACGGTTGGGCGTCAATGGCCGCTGCCTGTACCAGTAAAATGCTATGGTTTCCCCGATGAAGCAACGGGCTATTATCAGAATACAGGTTTTCTCCCGGATTTTGAACTGGCATTTGAAGACCTGTTCGCCCAAATTGCCTACCTGGGACCATTGCGTGAGTATCCCAGGAGAAGTTATGTTTGGGCAGGAGACTACCCAGAAGATGTAGGGCAGCGGGGTGAGCTAGCCGTACACGCGTTGTTGGCTTCACGGGTTTTGGGCAAGGTAATCTCACCTGGTTATAGAAGGCGCAAACGGACGGTAGAAGAACGTATTGGCGAATGGTTGAAAGAGTTAGGATTGATTTACTCCTTTTCGCTCAGTCCCATTGCTGAACACCGCAGAGACTATGAACTGCGTGTAAGAACCAAAAGTGGTGGTTCTGAAGTGTTGATTACCGATGTGGGCTTCGGTGTTTCGCAAATCTTGCCGGTGCTGGTGTTATGTTACTACGTCCCCGAAGGCTCAATCATCATTCTCGAACAGCCAGAGATTCACCTGCACCCCTCGGTACAAGCAGGGTTGGCGGATGTGTTAATCGACGTCGTCAACAACCGCAACGTACAGATCATCGTCGAGAGCCACAGCGAACATTTGCTTACGCGCTTGCAACGTCGCATCGCCGAAGAAAAGATTGCACCGGAGAAAACCGCGCTGTACTTCTGCACTATGCCTGACGCAGAATCAAGGATCGAGCGTTTAGATGTTGATTTGTTTGGCAACATCAACAACTGGCCGCCCAATTTCTTCGGCGATGAGATGGGTGATCGTATTGCAATGACCGAAGCAGCGCTACGGCGACAAATGGGAGCTGGAGCGTAATGCGCGTTATTGTGGATACAAACGTTCCAATAGTCGCGAATGGAAAATCAGAGCAAGCTGCGCCAGAGTGTGCGCTGGCGTGTGTACAACGGATCGCCCAAATACAACAGAGTGGGACGGTGGTGCTGGACAATCAATGGTGGATTCTGCGCGAGTATCAACAGGATTTACGTTCCGAAGGGCAGCCGGGTGTCGGTGATGCATTTTTGAAATGGGTATTACGCAACCGAGCGACAAGTCGCTGTATGTTAGTATCGATCACGCCCTGTGAACCAAACAATTCTCACTGCACCGACTTTGAAGAATATCCCGACGACTCTGCATTGGAAGACTTCGATCCTTCCGACCGGAAATTTGTGGCGGTTGCCATTGCACATCAGGATCACCCGCCAGTGTTGAATGCCACCGATTCGGATTGGTGGCATTTTCGTGAGGCGCTAGCTAATCACGGAATTGACGTGGAATTTCTCTGTGACGATCAAGTACAAAGATGGGACGATTCTCCGTAACACCAGGGCGGACTCCTGTCACCAGGAATCCGCCCGATCACATCCTATGCACGTTGTGCGTAACACTCACGCGCCGAGATAATTGAGGAACGCCTCCTGAAACGCAACGGCAAGCTGCGCATCGTAGACCATCACCAGCAGCCGCGCAAGCTGCATCTCCGACTGCTCGCGGAGGAATTCGTGGCGCGTGGCCTGGTCCCAACTCTCCCACGCCTCGCGGAACGTCGGGCGGTCGTAGAGCGGCGCGAGCAAATCCTCCGTGACCTGTGCTTCGAGCAGCGCCAACTCCCCGCTGCTGAGCAAGGCCTTCACATCCAGATACGCGGGCACAAACACCACGTGGATCAGCGGTCCCAGGTCCGCGAGCGTGTAATCATGGTCGTGGAAAAACGCGCGGAAGTCGTGATCTTCCCACAACGCGTCCAGCACGACACTGGCTGCTTTATCGTACATAACTATAGAATCCGTTCATGCCCTCACCGCAGCACTGCGTGAGGGTGTGCTTAAATAGGTTGGTCCCGTTGTGTGCATCCACCTTCACCCTTCATTATAGGCGGATTCGCGCGCTAAGACTACATCTCACGCCGGGTAATCGTCCAATGCCACGCCCGCGACCGGCGCACCCGACGCGCGATCCTGGGCGATCTGCGCGCGTGCCGCCGCGACAGCGTCTGCCCCATCGAGGACGTTCAGCGTGCAGGTAGTCGTCACGGAATCGCCCGGCTCCGCCCAGATCAGACGGCCTGTATCGCGTGCGGCAACCTGTCCTTCGGGGATGCAGTTCCCCGGCTCCACACCGCAGACGTACATGCCTTGACGCGTATTTTTCCACTGTGTGAAGTACGGCAGCGTGAACGTATCCCACGAGACCTGAATGCCGAAATCGCCGGTGAACAGCGTCGCGCTAGCTATGCCATTCGCCGCTGCGTTGACATGGTGGAAGAATACCTGTTCCAGATAATCGGGATGCGGCGCTTCGTACGTTTGCCAGTCAGCGAACCCCTTGCGCGCTTCGGGATCGCGTGGGCGAGCGTCCGAGGCCACGTCAAGCTGCGATCCGGCGCGCACCAGCGGATAGCCGAGGTTGATGTGGTACAGGATCATCAGCGGCGTGCGGAAAATGCCCGCGTTGGTGATGGTGTCGGTCCAGGTGATCGATGGCTCGCCCAGCACCCAGCGATACGTGCGTTCCAGCACCAACTGCTCGCCGGAGAGCATCGCTTCGGTGACTGTGCCTTTGAGTGTTATCACGTAGCGGTTGCCTTCCCACGCGCCGTTGATCGCCATGCGATAGGCGTGCAGCCGCGTGTATAACCCGTGCAGCCCCGCGCCGCCAGCGGTGATCGGCTCGGATTCTGGGGGGCCGACGTGCGTCAGGCCGCAGGTCGTCAGCAGCCCGCCGTTAAACTCGCGCAGCCACGACTGCCCCCACGCCGGGGGATGCGGCGATCCGGCGCTGAGCCACGTCAGCGGTATGCCGTTGTAGTGCGCGGACCAGATATCCAGCCCGCGATCCGGCAGCACGGTGAAGCTGAATCCGCTGCTGTTATACGCTTCGATCAGGCGATTCCCGTTCGCCATCGTGGACTCGCGGAAGTCGATGAATTGGCGCATTTCCAGGCTGTGCCTGATGATCCGATCGCGTTGGAGCCAGTCAGCGTTACGCATAATGGTGAACCTCCTTCAAAATGCAGAAAAGCAAACTGTTGTCAGTTCAGGCGCGCGGATGAAGTTTACCTCACCCCTAAATCCCCTCTCCACACGCGGAGAGGAGACTTTCATGTGCGTTTTTCGCCCCCTCTCCGGCTTGGCGGGAGAGGGGGCGCGTGATCTGCGTCACGTTGGGGGTGAGGTTATCCCAGCAACCGCTTGAGTTCCGCCGTCAGCATCTCCTTGAGCCGGTAAATCTTGTCGTAGATCAGCACGCGCTCGCCGCGCACATCAAACGGCAGCGGCGTCTCCGTGTGTGCGACCAGAATCGTCGGTGTCTCCACGCCCCACGCATAACCCACTTCGAGATAGACGTTCGGATTCGCATCGTCCAGCAACGCGATCATCAGCCGCGCGCTGCGGATGCGCTCCAACATGCGCACCTTGATGTCGCCCGTGAACGCGTCAAGGTCCATACGCTCGCACAGCAGACCCGCCTCATGCACGACGGGCTGCATCGCGAGATAATACTGGTCGTCGTAATCGTCCCGAAACGGCATCGCGACAAAGACGTGCGGCGTATCTTCGTCAGCCGCAGGACCGCGAAACTCCGGCTCGAACGAGTCCTGTCCACTGATCACGGCGGCGGTGCTGGTCACGGTTTTCTTACTCTCCGGCGCAGGTTCTTCGGCGGGCGCAGCGGGCAGAAAGCGCGGCAGCGCCTCCTGAATCACCTGCACGCGCCGGTCGTCCTGCTCAATGAACGTAACGCGCTTGAGCGTTGGCGGGTAGCGCCCAGATTCATACGCATCTGCCAGTCCTAGCAGCATCGAACGGAACGCTTCCACTTCGTCCAGCCCGACCCCAGTGCGCACGCCGTGCAGCGTCGTGAGCAAATGCTCCACGTCCACGCCGGACTCCCACAGCGCCTCCAAAAAACGGCGCGCGAGTTCCCGTAACTGCGGGTAGAGGAGGCTAAATTCAGGCGGCGCACCAACCATCAGAATGTACTCGGTCTGCGCCACGTTGCGTCCGGGGAAAACGCGATACTCGTCCCCCCGGGGCAGGATGTCGATATCGCCCTTGAGATGTTTGCGCACCTGCGCGCCGAGACCGCCAGAACGCGGCGCGTGCTTGACCGCCAGTACATCCGCCGCGTAGTTGAGCGCGTCGCCCTCGACCACCTCGACCACAAACCCCAGGTTTACGCCGTCGTCCGTCATGCGTTATCTGCTTTCTCCATGCGATCCTGATCGCCGTCATCCTGATCCCAGGTGCGTGCGTAATTGATCTGCAACTTGTCCATGATCGCGCGTTCGAGGTCAATGCCGGTCACGCTGGCAAGCTGCAAGAGATACAGCGCCACGTCCGCCAGTTCGCCCGCCAGCGCGTCGCGATCCTTAAGCTCGCCGTGCCATTGGAAGTGTTCCAGAATTTCTGCTGCTTCGATCATGATCGAGGTCGCGATATTGCGCGGCGTCTGTGGGCGCGGCGTGCCGGAATCGTACCAGCCCTTCGCGCGCACAAAGTCGTGCATGTGTTGCGTAAGTTTAGTGATATCCATAACTGCATACGTCTCCTAATGCGCGTATTATAGCCCAAGCGAACGCGTTGCGTCAGGGATACACGGGAGTCGTGACAGATTGGCATGTTGACGGTAGCAGTTATATACTGGCGATGCGTATGATTGCCATCTTATACGGGGGCTGTTATGTCGGATGTATTTATCTCGTATTCGCGCCAGGACAGAGAATTTATCACCCGTTTGCATGGTGCATTAGCTGACGCCGAAGTCGATCCCTGGGTGGACTGGGAAGATATCGTTGAAGCGGAAGACTGGTTCCAGGCCATTTGTGACGGTATCGACGCGGCGCAGAAGCTGATCTGTGTGATCAGTCCAGCGTGGCTGATCTCGGAGAACTGTCACCGCGAGATGGCCTATGCGCGCCAGCAGCACAAGACGATCATTCCGGTGATTTACCAGCAAACCAGGGTCGAGGACGTGGGCGGGCACTGGTTTGACAAACCCTGGGAGCAAGCGGCCCGCGAAAACTGGCGCGAACTTCAACGCCTGCAATGGATCGATTTCAAAGGCGGCGACGACTTCGACACGGGGTTAGCCAAACTGCTGACCGCTATCGCTACGGATCGCGTCCACGAGCGATTTCATGCACGCATTCTGACCCAGGCATCCGACTGGGGCAACGCAGGGCGCGCTACCACGCGTATGTTGCGCGGCGCGGATTTGATCACGGCGGAACAATGGTTGGCGGAACACAAAGACCGGCCCCCGCTGCCCACCGACCTGATGCGCGAGTATATCGCTGCGTCACGCCGGGAAGTAGACGCACGCGCTGCCGAGGATGCCCGCCGTCAACGCTTGATCCGGCAGTTGGGGCAGGTAGCGGCGGCGGCGGCACTGGTGAGCGTGGTGGCGCTGATCCTGGTGGGACTGGCGCTAAACTCGCAGCAAGACGCGATCCATGACCGCGAGGCCGCCGAAAATGCCCAGGCCGCCGCCGACCGACGCTCCGATGCAGCGGAGCAATTGGGCTTTGGTCTGTGGGATTTCAGCCAGGGCAATGTCACCACTGCGCTGACATTCTATGATCAGGCAATTGCCATCGGTCCGGATTATCCATTGGCGTACAATGTGCGAGGTATTGCCTATGCTGACCGGGGTGAGTATGCACGAGCGATTGAGGACTATGACCAGGCAATTGCCCTCGATCCTGAGTATGCCGCAGCCTACAACAATCGGGGGTATACCTACTTCAACCAGGGAAAGTATGCGCGGGCGATTGAGGACTATGACCAAGCAATTGTCCTCAATCCTGAGGATGCCTTAGCCTACAACAACCGGGGGTATACCTACTTCAACCAGGGGGAGTATGCGCGGGCGATAGCGGACTATGACCAGGCGATTGCCCTCGATCCTAGGTATGCTGTAGCCTACTACAATCGAGGAAATGCCTACGCTGACCAGGAAGAGTACGCGCGGGCGATAGCAGACTATAACCAAGCGGTTGTGCTCAATGCTGAAGACCCACCGTCTACAACAACCGGAGATATGCCTACTTCAACCAAGGGGAGTATGTGCGTGAGGTAGCACCAGCCCATTGCCCTCAACCTTGAGGATACCGCCGCCTACCACAACCGGGCTGTCTCCGCGTTAATGTCCACACCGCCGGACTGTCTCGCGGCGGCTGACGATATCGCGCAAGTCGCGCGACTGCGCCCCGAATCCCTTGCTGTACCGGCGCTGAGGGACTTATACACGCAGAACTGCGGCGCGCCGTGACGCCGGGATAATCCGCAAGCTGATCAATATACAGCGCACCGAGGAGACACTCGCAGCCCCTATGGTGCGATTGGCGTTGGTGCGCGACCGTCTCGCCGCCGACAGGCCGTAGTGCGCAGAAAAAGGCGCACACGATGCCATCGGCCCTTTGCCAAATTTTGTGTAATCTCACCCAAAGCGCCACCAATCCGCGCGCCGCGCACCTGGTACACATGTTGGGAGCGCTCCCAACATCAGATGATCACATGCTTAGCATGGGCAGCTTGCACAACACACAAATCGCCGAAAGTATAAAAAAAACTATATTAATACTTGGCTTTGCGCCCCCGCCCTGATACAATGAGATCATACGCGGTAGCAGCGTTGGCCGGAGTTTGACACAAAACCGCGAAAAAACAGAGTTGTACGTGCCAGAGCA
>CBEVZO010000094.1:0-9095 GCA_965554365.1 uncultured Anaerolineae bacterium | reverse complement strand
CGTGCGTATACCAGTATCGCCCAAGTACATCTCAAGCGCGGCGAAGTCCAGAGCGCGGAAACGTACTTCTGCAAAGCACTACAGTTTGCGGATAAGAAATTACCTGCATTGGTGGGCCTGGGCGCGCTGTTGGTGGGGCGTGGAGAACGCGACACAGGGCGCGATCTGCTCCAACAGGCGTTGGAGTTGACGGCTGTCCGTATTCGCCAGGACATGACGTTGACGGCGGCACGGTATATGCAGGCGGTGGCACGCATCGGTTTGGAACAGGACGACGCGCTGACAGCCTTAGACGCGGCACTGGTCTACCGGCTGCCGGATGCCGCTGACGGTATTTATATCCTGGAACCGCTACTCAACTTGTTGGCGGAAGCTGATCCGCCGTTGCGCGATCTGGCTGCGGCGCAGGAACGTGTGCAGGGTATTGCAGTGCGACCCTTTCCGGAGGAAATCCCTGCCCCATCACGCATTCTAGAACGTTCGGCGGAATGGATACACAAGGCCGCACAGCACCACAACCCAGAGGTACGGCGGCAGTTGGCGCATTACATGGGGTGGCGGTTGGATGCAGCGCATCTCGCCGAATTGGGAATGATCACGCAACTGCTGCTGAAGCAAGCGCAAGACGACGCTGATCCGCAGGTGCGGCGCGCGGCGCTCAACGCGTTGGCGCACCCGGCGCTGCGCGATACGCCAGAAATGGACGCGATCATTCAATGTCTGCACGACGCCGACATCACCGTACAATGGTCGGCGCAGGCCAGCTTGGAACGGATCACGATGCCCGGCTTACCGGCTGTCTCCGGTAGTACGACGGTGCGCGCGACCGTGTCCGGCAGTTCGCTGCGGGATGAGGCGGTCCAAGCGCCCGCCGCGCAATCTCGCAGGTCATCACCTCCACGCCGTAGATCGCAGACGGGCGATGACATTTTTGATGATGGTGTGTTCTAAGGTCGGGGATGTTGAATGCCTTTACTTACGTTTGACGATGCTGATGGTGTAATGCAGCGCCTGAGTTTTCCTGAACAGGCCGACATTCACATCGGCGCGGATGAGGAATGGAGCGACGTACCGCTGACTGCTGCACTCGGCGCTGCGCCCCGCCACGCGGTGATCGCGCGTTCGGCGCTGAACCGGCTGCTGCTGCTCGTGGACCTGACTGGCAGTCAGACCTGGGTGAACCAGCACCGCGTAGTGAATGTGCGTGTGCTGCGTCAGGGGGATGTGGTGCGTGTGGGACACGGTGAATTTCGGGTGTGGGAAGTGCAGATTCGCCATCTGGAAGACGGTGATCCCGCCGTCGGGCAGAAGTGTCCGGTGTCGCGCCGCACGTTAGAGGTGGGCGATGCAGTGATCGCCTGTCCAGGCTGCGGTACGGTGCATGAACGTGATGCGTGGTTTCTGATCACAACCTGTGCGGCGGATTGCGGTTATCCGAACCGGGACGTGATCATCGATACGCTGCCGGATGGTGTGCAGATGGAACGCGCGCTGGACAGTGACTCGCGCTTGGTGGAGCGTATTGAGCAAGGTCGCATGATCCAGGAAGGCGAATATTGTCAGGCGGGGCAGGCGCGGGATCAGGTTCCGTTTCAGGAGGGACAGAATGTGGTGTATTGTCCCTCGTGCCAGACGCCGTATCACCTGGAATGTTTTGTGACGCTGGACGAGTGCCCGGTGTGCCAGCATGAGATTCGCGCGTTGATCGATCAGGCGTTTATGGCTGAGCCGGAACGCTCGTAGGGGCGGCGCTCTGCTCCGTCCAGGCGCGGCAAGCAGCGGGTGCGGCAGAGCAGCGCCCCTACGTGGAGGATGTTTTGTGTCACACGACGAACCGCTAATCACGATCACTGATCCCGACGAGGACCGGTATGCGCGGCTGCGGTTGATGGACGGCTACCGCCGCGAGGTGCTGGCTGCGGCACGCGTGTTAGTAGTCGGCGCGGGTGCGCTCGGTAACGAGGTACTCAAGAATCTGGCGCTGCTCGGCGTGGGGCACATTGTGATCGTGGATTTCGACACGATTGAAGCGTCTAACCTGACGCGCTCGATCCTGTTTCGCATGGACGACCGGGGCCGCGCGAAAGCAGAGGTCGCCGCCGAACGTGTGCGGCAGATCAACCCAGATGTGCAGATTATTCCGCTGCACGGTGATGTGACGTTCGATGTGGGGTTGGGCGTGGTCCAGCGGATGGATGTGGTGCTGGGTTGCCTGGATAACCGGGCGGCGCGGCTCTCCGTGAACCGGGCGTGCTGGCGTGTCGGAACGCCCTGGGTCGATGGGGCGCTCAATGTAGCCGATGGGTCCGTGCGCGTGTTTGTACCGCCAGAAGGCGCGTGTTACGAGTGTCTGATGACGAAACAGGACTATGCGCTGGCGAATATCCGCTACGCTTGCCCGCCGGGGACAGTGATGGAGGGCGTGGCGATCACGACGCCGATGTCCGCGTCGATTATTGGCGCGATGCAGGTGCAGGAAGCGGTCAAACTGCTGCATGGGCTGCCGGTCCAGAGCGCGCAGGGCGTAGTATACAGCGCCGAAACATTGCGCACGACGCACATCGCCTATACGCGCCGCGCCGACTGTCCCGCACACCAATTGCTTGCGCCGGAGTCCGTGACCAGCCTACCGCAGGGTATGGATGATCTGGCCGTGGGCGATCTGCTGGACCGCGCCACGCAGCAATTGGGTGAACGCGCGGTGCTGGTTCCACCGGACAAAGTGGTGACGTATTGCCACTGCCCTACCTGCGACGTGACGGAGAAAGTCTACCGTCCGTACCGGCTGGTTGTACCGGGTGAAGTGCCGTGTCCGACGTGCGGGATAGAGCGGATTTTCGACGTGTCGGCGACGATTGGCAGCAGTGACCATACGCGGGGTATTCCACTGGCGCAGGTGGGTATTCCCCCGCTGCATATTGTGGAAGTGCGGACACGCCGCACGCGCGCGTTTTTTGAACTGAGCGGCGATGAGCGCCGCGTGTGATGATGGAGGTCAGGGAACGATGCAGGATATAATTCGCCAGAACCGTCTCACAGACGAGTATGCGCTGATGAAAGCGTTGATCAAGCCGCACGCGCTGGTGCAGTTTTGGGTCGCTGATCTGACAGCCGAAGAAGCGCCGCAGTTCTTGCGCGCGAAATTCTCGTTTGACGTGATCACCGAGGGGTTTCCCGGCTTTCTGTCGCCGCAGGAGTTTGAGGCACAGTCGCCGGAGATGCCGCCGGAAAAATACATGATCAAGTTCGATTGCACAGGGTTGTGGCAGGCCGAGGACGGCAAAATCCTTGAAGCGCCGTATCATCTGATGGAAGTGGTGTACGGGGCCGATTATCCGACTAAGCCGCCGACGTTTGTGTGGCTGACCCCGATCTTCCATCCGAACTTGAAACGGCCCTATATTTGCCTGGAAGGGCGTCCGTTTGCGGTAGGCTGGACGTTGGACCTGATCGTGCAGGAAGTGGGGCGGCTGGTGATGTACCAGAGTTACAACGTCAACAGCCCGCTGAATCATGATGCGGCGGACTGGGCGCGCGAAAACGCGGAGCGCTTCCCCATTGATGACCGCGATTTGCTCGACAGCCGGGTGCGTGTCACGGGCGGCGGTGAAGGCAGCAGTGAGCTTGTCACTGCGCATGTGGCGCATGTGGAGATGGATGATCCTGACAATCTCGTCGAGGTTGTATCGTGAGGGTAAGCGTGTGAGCGACACAGACGCAGATATCATCATCAGCTACATCGGGCGTAAGGGCTGGCAGTGGACGCGTGTTGCGGACGGTTGGCGGATTGCGCGGCCCGATGCTGACATGGCGGTGTATCTGAGTTTCACGTCGTCGTGGATGTGTTTGCAGACACCGCTGGACGATATGCTGGCGCTCGACACGTTGAGCCTGGAGCAGCGCGCGCGCGTGTATCGCTATCTGCTGAGCTGCAACGAGGCGATGTTCATGGCGAAGTTCAGCCGCGACAGCGCCGGACGGCTTATGTTAGGGACAGAATTGCCCCTCGCGGGCAGTCTGCACCGGATTGACGACGCGCTGGCGGCGATCATGCGCTGCTGGGCGCTCTATGTTCCGGCGCTGGCGGATGTGGATGCGCTGGAACCTTATGATCCTATTGAGGCCGAAGAACGCGCCACGAAGGAACGCTTTTTTGAGCAGCCACCGGGTATCCCGGCGGAGGTCGCGGCTTACTATATCCGGGCTGTCGAACCGCGAGGTTGGGGTATCCGCAGCAAGCCGAAGGGCGTCACCTGGCCGATGGCGTACAAGGGCCAGCGGTCGTTCAAAGCCTACCTGACGATTACCCGCGCGTGGGTCTATTTCCATGTGCCCGCGCTGTTAGAGACACCGTTTGACGGGGCACAGTTTGACCTGGCGACTGAGTTGGCGTTTCTGGAATATCTGCTTAGCGTCAACGATGCGTGGTATATGGCGAAATTGGGTCTTGATGAAGCGGGGCAAGTGTTGGTGATGCTCGAAGTGCCGACGCCGGATCTTGACTTCGAGACGTTCCGGATGGTCGCACATTTGCTCGCGACGTATCTGGACCTCTATGCGCGTGAGATGCAAATCATGGCGCACTTGCCGTCCGATCCGAAGCTGGCTGAACGGTTGGTGTCGCGTTAGAAAACGCGCGCATCGGTTGACTGGGAAGTTGGTTTCCGTTTACCGTTACATTACATCACCGCAAACATCTGTTCGAGTTGGAAGCTGAGAGGATAATGGAAATGGCGATTCAAGTGAAGTTGGAAGATCACACCGGTAACAAGCAGCATCAGGTCAAGATGGCGGAAGCGGCCAGCGTCGAGAAACTGATCCCGGCAACGGTGACGGCGCTCGGTCTGCCGATGACCGATCAGGCGGGGCGTGCGATGACGTATCATCTAAGCTACAAAGGTCGCCGCCTGCAAGAAGAGGAAACGCTGGAAGGGGTCGGCGTGCAAACCGGGGAAACTCTGACACTCGTGCCCGAAATGATCGCAGGCTAAGCCGGTCTGCGGAACAGGTGGTGGTGGTCTGTGCGTTGGCACAGGCTGCTGCTACCTGACCACGCAAATCAATGCACCATACGGCAGCAACTATGAACAGATGTGATGTGTTGTGATGACATACTGCCGGGTAAAAATCGAAACGACCACACGCGGTCAGGTCTATCAAAAAGACTTTGATCCGCTGAATATCTTTGGGCCACTGGTACAGGTGTTTGTCAGCGCGCTGGTCACGCAAGCGGTGATTCGGCAGGGCGAACACTACCGTGCGCTCATCTTCCCGCGTTATACCGATACCCTAAATGACACACCAATGCTGATCGTCGACGCCGCGCAAGCTCAGGAAGATTATCCCGCGTGGCTGAACGTGATCTGCGCGGAGGACGCTCCCGCCGATGATCCGATCACCTATTTCGTGTTGGAACTGCGGTTCCCGGATTCTGGCGTGGTCTTCAAGCAAGACCTGGATATTCTGACGCTCAGCCATTTCTGGGGTAATTTGCAGGCGGCGTTGGTGAAGATGCACGTCTTGCAAGAGGACGACGCGTACTATCCCCGCCTGTGTATCCGTGACGATGGTCAACAGGATTTCGAGCGTGAGGAGGTCACAATCATCGCGGCGGACGACGACGACGATCTGGTGTTGGTGGAGATGGTCGAGAAGGATGAACGCGGGCCGGAGTTCGCGACAAAATCCGCTAGCGAGTTCACGGTGTTGGCGACGGACGAAGTCGAGTTGGTCAGTGCGGCTACCCTTGATCCGGCGGTGCTGAACGGGCAGCAGGACGTGCAGATTTTTATCACCCAAGATACCTTCGCGGCGTTGCAGGCGATTGCCCGCGCTGATGTGGAGGTGGAACAGGGTGGGATGCTGATTGGGCAGGTGTACCACAATGCCGAGAATGCGGCGCAGTTCATCGTCGAAATCACCGATCATGTGGTGTCTGAAGAAACTGCCGCTAATTTGGTGGAACTGCGCTACACGTTTGAATCGTGGGCCAGGAGTACCGTGCAGATCAAAGCGCGCTTCCCTGGTAAACGTATTGTGGGGTGGTATCACACACACTTGATCAAAACGGCGGTACGCTCTGGCGAAACTGACGACGAGATTGCCAGCACGGACCTGTTCTTTTCCGGCGACGATCATTTCATGCACCGGCAGTTTTTCAGTGATAAGTGGTATGTCGCGATGGTGCTGGGACAGGCGGGCAGCGCGGTCTTTTTCCGCTGGTTTGGTGATCAGATCAGCGCCAATCAACGTTTCTACATCATTTCAGCACAGTGAACATTTTCCGCTGAGGGAACCACTGCAAAAGGAACGATATGCGTTTGAATGACGACCATCCGCTTCCCGATGACGACTCTGAATCTCATGAGGAGGCTAACGATCAGGGCGCGACGGACCAGAACGACGAACTAACCGATCTACTCGGCTCTGATCAGTTGCGCCATTTTAAGTCGCTTGCCAGTGGCAGTGAACGCAAAGCGCGCGCATCGCGGCCCCGGCGGACGGTACGCAAGACGGTGTTTCGTGTCACGAGTACCGACGACAATCACATGCTGTTTCAAGTGTTCGGTTCCCAGCGCTACCGCACGACAGAAAGTCGTCAGGTGCGGGGGTGGCAGGTCGATTTTGGCACGTTGAATGTACAAATGAATGACCTGGGACGCTTCATCGCAGCGTATCGCCAGCAGGAGAATGAAGCGGGCCGTGCAGCCTGGCGACATACTGCTCAGCAAATTGGCATTCATTTGTTTCGCGGGTTGCTCAGTGTGGATGGTATGTTGACGCGCCAATTGATCGATGTGCGACGACGGACGCGCCCATCAGAAAACCTGTTTTTTGTCTTCAAAGGGTCGCGCAAGTATCTGAGCGTGCCGTATGAACTGCTGCACGATGGCGATGTGCCGTTTGTGGTGGAGCATCCGCTGGCCCGGCGTGTGGCGAACGTGACCCCTAACCACATGCAGCCGTTCAATGCGCTGATCGACGAGTTGCAGCAAGCGGAAAATCCGCTGCGTGTGTTGTTAATCGCTGCCGGGGGACCGGGAGCCGCCGAGGAAGAATGCGCGGTGCTGTATACCACACTGATCCGACAGACACAGGAATTGGGGCTGCCGGTAGATATCGATGTACTGTCGGGTCGCGAGATGCATTTGGATGCGGTCCGCGTGAAGCTGTTGCAGTGTGAATATCATATCGTCCATGTTGTCGGGCAGGTGTTTCATAACGCAGCCGCGCCGGATGAGGGTGGTTTGCTGTTTGCCGGGACACATGCCAGTTTTGGACATGCCCTGCTCCCGATCCATGAATTGCGGATGCTGCTGGAACGCAGTACCACGCGGCTGTTTTTCGTCAGTGCGCCAATTGCGCCACAACATTGGGACCCTGACTCCGGGCCCTACAATCCACCGTTGTTGCGCGATGGTGATCATTTGGATGTACTGGCAGCGCTGGCACAGGCCGGTGTGCCGTATGTGCTGGGGTTCCGGTGGTATGTGTCGGATACAAGCAAGCGGCAGTTTGCCGAGATATTCTATGCGGCGCTGTTGGCCGAACCGTTGATACCTGAATTAGCGCTGCTGCAAGCACGCCGGACGCTGTATACGCGCGACCAGCAAGATGAGATTTGGGCTTCGCCGTTATTAATTGCGCAGATTCCGCATGAGGTTGAAAGTAGTGGGGAACGATGAGCCTTTTACGCCGTATCAGGAGTAATGCGGACGATAGTCCTTTCGGCGAGCCTGCGCCGCCCGCGCCTCCCAAACCAGGTCCGATCCGTGAGTTGTGGCACCATCGTGCGACCACGTCTGTTTATGTGGTAGCGATGACGCGTGACAACCGCTTCATTATCGCTGGAACGCGCGGTGGTGATGTGCTGTTCTTTGATATGGCCGGACGCTTGCTCTGGCATGGCCGCGTGGAAGGTAGTGTGTATCGCATTGTCCTGGCCGAAGACGCTGACTGTTTTGTAGTGGGAACCATCGACAACGCGGCGACCCGGCGCGGCACGCCTGGCACTCCCGGCAATAACGCTTACGTGTGGCATTTCAATGGGCAGTTGTTGCATACATTCGAAACAGCAGGTGCGACGCGGGGGGTGGATATCACGCCGGATGGTAGCTGCGTGGCAGTGGGATCGCTGGATAAGCATCTGTACGTGTTCGATGGCGAGGGCGAACAGGTCTTCAAGCGAGAACTCGCGGGGGGCGTGTGTGATGTGGCGCTCAGTCACGAGGGCGACCACATTTTCGCGGCGGCAGACGGACACATGGTGTGTGCCTTTGACCGCACAGGAAGCGAACGCTGGCAGTTTGAGATGCCTGCACGTCCCTGGGCCGGGGTGCAGGTAGCGCACGAAACCGGGGTCTTGTTTGTAGGGGCGAATGATAATCGCGTCTACTGCCTGGATTTTGCGGGCCAGGAACATTGGCGTTTTGACACAGGCGGGCATGTCAACGCGCTGGCGATCACGCCGGACGGTCGTATCTGTGCGGCGGGTGGCAAAGCCAATGCTGTGTTTGTGCTGAACGAACACGGCAATGTGTTACGGGAACACCGCATGCAGGAAGACGTATATGGGTTGACGCTCTCGCCTGATGGACAGTATTTGCTGATCGGCACAAATGATCGCCAAATCAGGATGGTGGACCTGGATCACGACCGTAGGGTGTGGCAACACGAGACATCAGGCCGCGTCCATGCTGTTGCCATGACGCCCAGTGGACGGTTTTTCACAGCGGGCACAGATGGCCGGTCGATTACGGTGTTTAACAACACGCGCGTCAGCGATGACATGCAGGAACTCACGTTACCCGATAGCCCGATTCTGACGCGGATGGTGCTGCGCATGGTGCGCGATGATTACACTGTCGCGCTACATATTGGTCTGGTGCGCTGGTTCACCGAGTTTGAGCGTGCGTTGCGCAACAACCAGTTTGATGTGTGTCGTGCGCTGTTGGACCTGCTTAACAATGACAACGGTTTAGATTTGAGCGCCGAGGAGCGCCAGTATACGCGCAGCATGGAAGGGGCGTATTGGTTATTCCGAGGGATTGCGTACCATCGCAACGAGCAATATGACGAGGCACGCGGCTGTTATG
>CBEVZO010000093.1:0-9113 GCA_965554365.1 uncultured Anaerolineae bacterium | reverse complement strand
AGCGCTTCCACGGAATTCTTGACAACTTTGAAATTTGCTTAACTTGTGAGCAATGTACTAAGGGCATTTGATGGACTTCATTTGAGTGTATGGAGAACGATGTATGGCAGAGATAGCGACACCCGAAGAACCGGAGAGAGCAGCCCCACGCTTCGGCAGACCATTGCAAGCCCCTCAATGGTTGCGCACTAAACAAGCGTTGTTCGAACAATTAGGCATGTGGATAAGCGCCACCAAATCACCTGAATGGTTTACGGTGATCAGTACGGCGATCCTGGTGGGCTTGGGCGCGGGTCTAGGTGCAGTAGCGTTTCGGATGCTCATTGAATCAGCACAGACCATCGCCTTTGAGGGGGGAGCCAAAGCGTTTGGTTTCCTGGGCGATTATTTCTTTTTGCCTGTGCCTGTGATTGGCGGCCTGATTGTCGGCGCGTTGGTGTATTGGGGCGCGCGTGAGGCTAAAGGGCACGGCGTACCGGAAGTGATGGAAGCGGTGGCCTTAAAAGGCGGGCGCATTCGTCCGCGTGTGGCGGTCGTGAAGTCGCTGGCGTCATCCGTGTGTATTGGCAGCGGCGGCTCGGTGGGGCGTGAGGGACCGATTGTGCAAATCGGATCGGCGCTTGGCTCAACCATTGGGCAAAAGCTCAACTTGTCCCCTGAACGCATTCGGAGTCTGGTCGCCTGTGGTGCGGCGGGGGGGATTTCAGCGACGTTTAACGCGCCTATCGCCGGGTCCATTTTCGCATTGGAAGTGATTCTGGGGGAGATGAAGGCTAACTATTTTGGAGCGGTGGTAATCTCAGCGGTCATCGCCGATGTGGTCGCCCATCTGTTTGATGGGTCGGCGCGCGCTTTTCCGGTTCCAGCGTATGAACTGGTCAGCGAGGGGGAACTTATTTTATATGCGATGCTGGGAGTCCTTGCGGCGCTCATCAGCATTGTCTACACCAAGCTGATTTACAAAATGGAGGATGTCTTTGATGCCTGGAAAGGGGTTCCAGAGTATCTCAAACCCGCAGTGGGCGGACTGCTGCTTAGCCTGGTGGGGATCGTGTGCATCGTGGGTGACTTCACTTACATGCGCGGCGACCTGACGATTCCGGGTGTGTTTGGCGTGGGGTACGAGGTGATCGAACTGGCGCTGGTGGCTGATCTGGCAGTGGGGACTGCGCTGGGATTATTGGTGCTCAAGCTGGTGGCGACCTCGTTTACGTTGGGGTCAGGCGGCTCAGGCGGGGTGTTCGCGCCGTCGCTGTTTCTGGGGGCCATGGTCGGGATGGTCTTTGGGCACGTCGTGCATTCTGCGTTTCCAGGGGCCACTGCACCGGCGGGAGCCTATGCGCTGGTGGGCATGTCCGCTGCATTCGCGGGTGCGGCGCACGCCCCGGCGACCGCGATCCTGATCTTGTTTGAGATGACGGGCGACTACAACATTATTCTCCCGCTGATGTTCGCGACGGTGATGAGTATGATCATCTCGCGCGTCATTGAACCGGAGTCGATCTATACGCTCAAGCTCTCGCGGCGCGGCGTGACATTACATCACAGCAGAGACGTGGATCTCCTGGAAGGCATCTTGATTGCGGAGGCCATGACTCAGGAATTTGATTCAGTGCCCGTCACGATGACGCTCCCCGCGTTGATGGATGAGTTTGAACGCACGCATCATCATGGGTTTACGGTGCTGGATGCGCAGGGAAAACTATGGGGTGTCGTCACGTTAGTTGATCTTGAGGAGGCACTCCTGTCGGAGACACTGGCGGGACGCACAGTGGCGGACATTGCGACAACCGCTGGGTTAGCGGTGGGATACCCGGATGAAACGATGGCGGTCGCGCTGTGGCGCATGGGCGTGCATGGCATAGGCCGGCTGCCGGTAGTTGACCGCACTGATCCGCAGCGTCTTGTGGGGGTTGTCCGGCGCGCCGATATTGTACATGCCTATGAGCAAGCATTATCGCGACGGACTGAAACCAGTTATCGTTTGAAGGAACTGCGCGAGGTGCATGAAGGCGACATCCATGTGTTAAAGCTAGATGTCGCGGATCAACACATGCTTGTTGGAAAATCCGTGCTGGACATCGCACAGATGCTGCATGATGAATGTATTTTGGTATCTGTGCGGCGCGGCAAGCAGATCATCATTCCGCGTGGTGATACGGTGTTCCAGGCGGGCGATCACATCACGGTGTTGGCGAGCGCCACCTGTGCGCCGGATGTGGAACAAATGCTGGCGACGGTCAGCGAGTAGCTGTGACCGCAAAGCAGGGGCGTAGCGCTACGCCCCTGTTGTGTTTATGCGTTGGGCCCACCCGCCAGGACCGCGCGCACCGAGGCCAACACACCCGCCCCGTCCGCGAGAGCCAGCGCATCGAACAATTGCAGATTCTCCGCGACGATGCCCGGTGCAGCCGTGATCGCACGCGCATGGGTCCGGCGGGAACCTATGCTCCATTGTGGTGCAATTCGGTCTGACGCACAAGGTTTTAGCAGTTGTCCAGGGCCAGGTTCTCCGGGGAAGGTGCTTTTCTTTGGGGGCCAACAGGAGTAAGATCATGGCAACGGGTCGTTGTATTTCGTAGGACACATTGCCATGATTGATTTGACAAAACTGCGGACTTTTCTTCACGTGGCGCAGAGTTTGAGCTTTTCTGAGGCCGCCACGCACTTACATCTCAGCCAACCGACAGTCAGCCAACATATCAAAGTGCTTGAGGGCGACCTGGGCGTGAAACTGTTTGCGCGCGTGGGCCACGATGTCAGCTTGACCGAAGCGGGCTGTCTGCTGCTGCCGTATGCACGTAAGCTGGTGCGCGAATCCATCGAGGTTAAGCATCTGCTGGCGGCGTTAGATACGCGCGTCGTGGGCCAGCTCAGGATCGCGTGCGGTACCACAACCGGGAAATATATCACGCCGCAGTTTGCAGGCCGTTTCCGCGACCGGTATCCGGGGGTCACTGTTTTGGTGATGCGGTGTGTAAGCCCTCAGGTTGTGCCCACGCTGTTTTGCGAGGAGGCTAATATTGGCGTTGTCAGCTACGATGCTTGCGGTGAGGGCATGGAGTGCCAGGAGTTCTTTGACGATCGGATTATTCTCATCGTGCCTGCCGATCATCCCTGGGCTGCGCGCCAGTGCATCGAGCCGTCGGAACTGTTGGATATGCCGATTATCCTGCGCGAACCAACATCAGGGACGCGCCGCGCGTTGGTGATTCAACTCGCCAAACATGCCATCACGCTTGACGATATGAATGTGTTCCTGGAAGTTGGCGCGACTGAAGCAATTGTCAAAGTGGTGGAAGCGGGCTTAGGAGTCGCCTTCGTGTCGCGGCTGGCAGCAGATTGGGCGCTAGATAAGGGGAGTGTGGTTGAAGTCCCGGTCGCGGATTTTGAACTGCACCGGATGGTTTACATGATCAAGCCAGAAATGCACCCGACCAGCCGTGCTGTCGAGGCCTTTTGGAGCTTTGTCCACCATCCGAGCAATGCTGATCTGCTGCGGCTGGCCGAGCGATGACGCGCTCACCTGGGGTGTGTATGGCTTTCCGGGGCGGGGGAAATCGCGGGGCGCACACGCGGCGTGCGCGGTGGCAGCCAGCCGCCGCCGTGCAGGTGGTGCGCCACAACATGGTAGTACACCGTATGCCCTTTGCGGCGTGAGGCCAGGATACCTTTGTCTTTCATCAGCCGCAGGTGCTGGGACGTGTTCGGGAGGGTGGCGTTGATCGCTGCTGCGATGTCTCCGACGGACATTCCTCGAGTGCCCAGCACCCACACGATCAGGACACGGTTCACGTTGGCGAAAATCTTGCAGATTTCCGCCTGCTGCCTTGCGGCTTCAAGCGTCTGAGCATCGATGCAGTGTGTCACGCTAATACTCCCTGAACCTATTGCTCCACCCAGCTCCGCAGAATAGTGTGAGCGTTGTTTTGCCCCTATTCCCCCAACCCCCTTTCCCCGCAGGCGGAGAAAGAGGGAGCCAGTCGCGCGGGCAAGGCCCCTCTCCGTTTACGGGGAGGGGGCGCGAACAAGTTCGCGTTGGGGGAGGGGCAAACGCCGGTACAATCACGCTATCATGTAGAGCTACCTCGTTCCACACAGCGCACGTCACCGCCGAGACGGTTCGAACTTGTGCAGGACAGTCAGCAGCGGGTTTGCGGCGGTCATGCCCAACCCGCAGGCGCAGGTAGCTTTGATCGTCTGCCCGAGTTGTTCCAGCGCTGCCAGATTGGCGGATGTGCTGGTTCCAGTGTTGATCTTTTTGAGCAGGTTGTAGATTTGCCGGGTTCCCAGCCGGCACGGCGCACATTGTCCGCATGTCTCGTGTACAAAGAAGTGGGCCAAGTTTTCGAGTACCAGCCACAGGTCCACTGTCTCGTTGAAGACCATCAACGCGCCCGAACCAAGCGGCACGTCCAGCGTGCGCAAGGCTTCGTGCGTCAAGGGTGTATCCAGCTTGTCCGGGGGCAGGAAGCCGCCCGCTGCACCGCCGATGAGAATGGCCTGCGGTGCGCCGTTAAAGCCTCCGGCAAACTGCTCGATCAACTCGCGGATGGTCAGACCCATCGGCGCTTCCACGACTCCCGGTTGTTTGACGTGCCCACTCACACAGAACAACTTGAGTCCTGCCGATTCATGCGTACCCCATTGCAGGAACCACTCGCCGCCGTGCAGGACGAGATCGGGCACTACAGCCAGCGTTTCAACGTTGTTAATCGCGGTGGGTTTGCTGAACACACCCTGCGTTGTGGGATAGGGAGGTTTGGAGCGCGGATGCCCGCGCTTGCCTTCAAGCGCTTCAAACAGCGCTGTTTCTTCGCCGCAGATGTAGGCTCCGGCATTATGCCGGATCTCGATCTCGAGATCGTAATGTGTGCCCAGGATATGGTCTCCGAGTAGGTGTGCGTTGTACAACGCATCCAGAGCTTCCTCGATGACGGCGGTGGCTGTTGCATATTCTCCGCGTATGAAGAGGTATCCCGCGTGCGCCCCGATGGCGTAGGCACTGAGAATCAACCCTTCGAGGACACGGAACGGATTACCCTCCATGAGCGCGCGGTCTTTGAACGTGCCGGGTTCTGACTCGTCGAAGTTGCACACTACATATTTTGGTGTGCCTGGTGCTTGGCGCGCAAACTCCCATTTCGACCCGGTGGGGAAACCGGCCCCGCCGCGACCTGTCAGGCGGGCTTCTTTCACTTCCTCGATCACATCTTCGGGCGTCATCTCATGCAGCGCTTTTTCCAGCGCGGCAAAGGCACCTTCTGTCCGGTGTGCGTCCAGATCGGTGGGCGCAAGCCTGCCGATGGGCGCGGTCAACACACGGGGATCGCCGGAAACTCGGATGCAGGGTTTAGTCGCTTCACCCCGCAGCAGGGCCGGCACGTCATCGGGTGAGAGTTGCACCTGGGGCGTTGCATTGACCAACGCGGCAGGGGCCTGGTCACACAATCCCAGACACGATACCGATTTGACACGTTTACGCCCGTCGGCGCTGGTCTGCCCCGGCTGGCTCACGTTGGCTTGTTTGCAGAGTTCGTCAAGCACCTCGTTGGCCCCTTCCACCGTACACACTGGCCCGGTGCAGACCCAAAAGTCCTGCTCACCGGCTTCATCCAGCGTGAACATGTCGTAGAAGGTGGCTACACCGTATACTTTGCTTAGCGGAACGCGGAGTTTCTGTGCGACATAGGTCAGCAGCTCTTTGGACAGGTATCCATAGGCTTTTTGCGCCGCGATGAGTACTTCCACAAGCCCGTGCTGCTGATAGTTGAACTGCTGCATCGTACGCTCGACTGCGGCGAGACGCTCGTCCCTGTCGAGAGTTTTTTTGTTACTCTTGCGCGTGGGTGTCGCCATGATCTTGACTCCCCATCCTTTGCATATCTAATGAGGGATAGCCTAGTTTATGTTTGACTTGAAAAGTTCACTATTCAATTAAGTGCTTAGTTTTACTGTATGACGGGTTCCAGGCGACAGTTAGTGAATAGCATCACAAATCGCATTGGTTTTCGCTATGTTGGTTGATAGGGCGTTTCTATGGTGGAGCAATGCCGCCTCATACACGGCGGGCGATGCTGGGTGGCGGACGTAAACCGGGTGGGGTGGTGACAGATCAGTATCCGGCCCGCACATCGACGCGGCGTGGACCGTGCGTGTGCCGTGAGGAAAAGCGAAATGGGACGCGGATGAGCGCAGATCAATGCGGATCAAGAGCAAAAGCAGGATTTTGATCCGGTTGGGGCGGTTGGCGCGGGGCGTCTATAATCTGGGGGTGTCGATCTATACGTTTGCGGTGCTGCAAGAGATGAGATTCTACGATGATCGCACGCCGCCTGTCCCTGAAGGGCGCAGGCTACTCAAAAGCAAAGCACCCTCAAGGGCGCTCTCCTGCTCAGACGAGGGCGCTTGAGCGTTCTTTGTTTGTATGTAGCTGAGGGGTTCACTCCTCAGCGATCTGCACGACCACAAACACTGATACTATCACCAACCAACCCGGAAAGGCCCACATCGTTATGCCCAACCGTTTACAACACGAAACCAGCCCGTACCTCTTGCAGCACGCTAACAACCCCGTCGATTGGTATCCCTGGGGCGAGGAAGCGTTCGCGGCAGCGCGGGAGCAAGACAAGCCGGTGCTGCTCAGCGTCGGCTATTCGGCGTGCCACTGGTGTCACGTCATGGAACACGAGAGCTTCGAGAATCCCGACACCGCCGCGTTCATGAACGAACACTTCATCAATATCAAAGTGGATCGCGAAGAGCGCCCTGACGTGGACGATATTTATATGCAGGCCACGCTGATCTTCAACCAGGGCAACGGCGGTTGGCCGATGACGGTGTTCCTGACGCCAGAGGGTCATCCCTTCCACGCCGGGACGTACTTCCCGCCGGAGCCGCGCTACGGGATGCCGAGTTTCCAGCAGGTGCTTGAAACGGTTCTCGACACGTATCGCAACAAACGGCGTGAAGTCGAGCGCACGGCCCGCGCGATGACGTCTGATCTCAACCGCAACATGTTCGCGCATCTGGCGGCTGAGTCCGATTTTATCACGGCGGACCTGCTGTACACGGCGGCGCAAAGTCTGCTGCGGCGTGCGGACCCCCAGCATGGCGGTGTGACGCGCGGACAGCCCAAGTTCCCGCACCCGGTGAATCTGGAATACCTGCTGCGTTACCACGTCGCGACGGGCGATGATCAGGCGTTGCAGGTGGTGATCTTCGCGCTGCGCAAGATGGCGGAGGGTGGTATCTATGACCAGTTGGGCGGCGGCTTCCACCGTTACAGCGTGGATGAACGCTGGCTCGTGCCGCATTTCGAGAAGATGCTCTACGACAACGCACAGTTGGCGCGCGTATATTTGCACGCCTATCAGGTCACGGGCGCGGAGTTTTTGCGCGAGATCGTTGAGGACACGCTCGATTATGTGCTGCGCGAAATGACATCGCCTGATGGTGGGTTTTTCAGCACGCAGGACGCGGACTCGGAAGGCGAGGAGGGGCAGTTCTTCGTGTGGGAGGCGGGCATACTGCGTGAGGTACTCGACGGCGCGGTGAATGTTAATGCTGTGTTGGAATACTGGGGCGTGACAGACGGCGGTAATTTCGAGGGGCGCAATATTCTGCATGTGGCGGATATGATCGAGCGCGTGGCGGTGCGTAACGGCATGTCACGCGAGGCGCTGCAAGCCGATATTTCTACCGCGCGCACGCTGTTGTTCACGCTGCGCAAGGATCGCATCGCGCCGGACTGTGACGACAAAATCCTCACGGCGTGGAACGGCATGATGCTCGCGACATTCGCGGAGGCGGGGCGCGTGCTGAACCACGACGACTATCGCCGGGCCGCGATCCGCAACGCGCAATTTTTGCTCGACGCGCTGGTCGATCAGCGTGGGCGGTTCTATCGCACGCACACAAACGGTGTGAGCAAGCTCAACGGCTACCTGGAAGACTACGCGCATGTGATCGAGGGGCTGCTGGAACTTTACATGACCACATTTGATCCGCGCTGGTATCGCGAGGCGGAGCGATTGGCGGAGATCGTGCTGACGCATTTCCACGCGGATAAGGAAGGCGGCTTTTACGACACGAGCGACGATCACGATGATCTGATCGTGCGTCCGCGCAACGTGCAAGATAACGCCACGCCGTCCGGCAACGGGCTGATGGCCTATAACCTGCTGCGGCTGACCGGGTTCAGCGCCGAGACACGTTTCGAGGAGGCCGCGCTGGGCGTGTTCCGCGCGGTGGGCGGGGCATTGACGGAGTATCCTATGGCGTTTGGCATGATGTTGATCGGTGTGGACTTTTATGTGCGTCGCCCGCAGGAGATCGCCATCGTGGGCGAACTGGCGGACGAACGCACACAGGCCATGCTCAGCGCGGTGCGGAGCGGCTATCGTCCCTGGACGTTGGTCGCGCATGCGCACGTAGACGCCGACGCGAAGGTGATTCCCGCGCTGCTGCGGACGCGCACACATCGCAACGGCAAACCGGCGACCTATGTGTGCGAAAACTTCGTGTGTAAGCAGCCCGTCACGACGGCGGATGCGCTGCGGGTGCAATTGAAGCGTCCGTTGTGGCGTCCACCGCAGTCGGTTGCGCCCCCGATGGAAGCGTCGCGCTCGGTTCCACAAAATGCGCCGTCATTCGCGCGCACCGAGATCGACAGCGATGTGTTTGAGACGGACGCGGCGTCGTTCAACGGTGCTGACGATACGTTTAATGGCGACGATGCAGCGTTCAATGAGGATGACGCGTTGTTTAATGCGAACGGTGAGCCATTCAATGACAACGGCGCGCCTTTTGAGGACGAAAAATAGCGCGCACGGGGCGATCAACGTTGATCGCCCCGTGTTGGTGTATTGCCGAACGTGCAGCCCTTGCATTATGCTCCGTGCAAATAGGCATTGAATACCGCAATGGAGACCAGATCGTCTACGATGGCGCGTGCGTCTTCCAGGTCCATCGTGGTCGGCACGGTGATCGCTATGGTGTATAACACGCGTTCAAAGCTCGCGGATTTTTGCACGATCTGCATGGCTCCACAGGCGTGATTCACATTGCCAAACGCATACACCGCATCGCCGGACGTGGCGAAGGTGTTGAAT
>CBEVZO010000092.1:0-9113 GCA_965554365.1 uncultured Anaerolineae bacterium | reverse complement strand
GTGACCCAGACTTTAACTTATTTCATGCATCATAACCAGGCTGACTGAGTACTAGAGCATAAGTCTAAACCAAGTATAAAGAAGTTGCAAAAACATAGTTGATTTACAAAAAAAAAGCGAGCAAACGTCATGCGCTGCTCGCTTAAGATTTTATTGTGTTGTGCTTGTTCGTCAGGTTAACGGTTGCCCGCCAACCCTAACAGGCCCATCGGCATTTTCGGCTGGCGCGACTTTTCTTCGTCCTTGCCGAACTTGATCACTTCACCCGAATCGGTAATCGCTTCGACAGCGAGACCCAGGCTTTGCAGTTCCTTCACCAGCACACGGAAGCTAGCCGGAACGCCCGGTTCATCAATCGGTTCGCCCTTCACGATAGCTTCGTAGGTCTTCACACGGCCCTGCACATCATCCGATTTTACGGTGAGCATTTCTTGCAGCGTGTGTGCCGCACCGTAGGCTTCCAGCGCCCAGACTTCCATCTCGCCGAAACGCTGACCACCGAACTGGGCTTTACCACCCAGTGGTTGCTGCGTCACGAGGCTGTAGGGGCCAGTCGAACGCGCATGAACCTTATCCTCGACCAGATGTGCCAGCTTCAGCATATGAATGATGCCTACCGTCACCGGTTGGTCAAACGGTTCGCCCGTCTTGCCATCAAACAACCGCTGTTTGCCGTAAATCGGTACCGACTCGTCAACGCGAATGGATACACGCCGCGCCATCTCGCGTAGTTCGTCTTCCGTCAGTTCGGGCGACGGACGCTCGCCGGTCACATGCCCGATCCACAGATTCAGCGTGGTCTTCCGCGCATTCTCATCGCGGCGGTCGCGTTCGACCAGATTCACCGGGTCCGAGTAGAACATCAGCACATCTTCCGCGTGGCAACCCTGTTCTTCGAGCCACTCGGCCATCACCGCACGGCGCGCATACACATGCTCCAACGCGAGACGCTCGGCATCATACCTGCCCGTGTGCCCAATCCAGAAGTCGATATACAACCGCCGGGCTTCATCGTCATCTTCAAGCAGATGCTCGGTGTCGTAACCCTGTTCTTCCAACCACTGCCAGGCCCGCTCAGTGATTTCTTGCCACGCATAATCAATCAACCAGGACCGGCCCAGTTCGGCTTCAATCTCTGCTTCATCTGCGCCATCAAACACAGGCGTGATCGCGCGGAACCCTAACCGATCCGCCGCCCAACCAAGATGCGTTTCGAGTACCTGACCGATATTCATACGGCCCGGCACACCCAACGGGTTAAGGATGATTTCAACCGGAGTCCCGTCTCCAAGGAAGGGCATATCTTCAATCGCCACAACCATTGAGATTACACCCTTGTTGCCGTGCCGCCCGGCCATTTTATCGCCCTGGGTCAGTTTACGCTTTTGCGCCACGCTGACACGCACCATCTGGTCCACACCAGCCGGAAGATCGCGATGTTCTTCACGCGTGAAGATTTTCACGTCCACGACCTTGCCCTTTTCACCGTGAGGCAGGCGCAGCGATGAGTCTTTCACTTCGCGCGCTTTCTCACCGAAAATCGCACGTAGCAGCTTTTCTTCCGGACTGAGTTCCTTCTCACCCTTAGGCGTAATCTTGCCCACCAGAATGTCGTTGGGGCCAACCTCCGCGCCGATGCGAATGATGCCGCCCTCATCGAGGTCCTTCAGCGCGTCCTCGCCCACGTTCGGAATATCGTAGGTGATTTCTTCCGGGCCGAGCTTGGTATCACGCGCCTCGACCTCATGTTTTTCGATGTGGATCGACGTGAACTTATCGTCACGCACCATCTGCTCGCTGATCAGCAGCGCGTCCTCATAGTTGCCGCCTTCCCACGAGATGAACGCGCACAGCACATCGTGCCCCAGCGCCAACTGCCCGAAGGTCGTGGAGGAACTATCGGCGATCACGTCGCCCTGGTGAACATGCTGTCCCTTCTGGACGACCGGACGCTGATCAATACACGTCGATTGGTTGGAACGATTATATTTGCGCAGCCGGTATTCACGCACACCATCCGGTACGCCGTTTTCCTGATTGACATACCGCTTGCGCTCGTCTTTATCGCTCACCCGCAGCCAGATACGATCACCCTGGACCGAGAGGACTTCGCCCTCCACATCAGCCACAAGTACCTGCCCGGAATCATACGCAGCCTGCCGTTCGACTCCCGTGCTGCAAATCGGCACATCGGGCCGGAGCAACGGCACAGCCTGACGTTGCATGTTCGATCCCATCAACGCGCGGTTGGCGTCATCATGCTCCAGGAAAGGGATCAACGCCGCCGAGATACCTACGATCTGGCGCGGCGCAACGTCCATATAGTCAATGCGATCCCGGTGCGCGACCAGGAACCGCTGATGATGACGCGCTGACACCTGCTCGTTGATGAACTGCTTCAGTTTGTTCAGCGGCGCGTTGGCCTGCCCAATGGTATAGAAGTCTTCTTCGTCTGCCGAGAGATACACGATCTCATGGCTCACAAACGGACGGATGGGCACAACATCCACCCCCATCGCCGCCAGACGGTCATGCACGGCTTCATCGATCATCGTACTCGCCGGGAGTACTTCGTCACCGGCTTCATTGGTCACATCGACGCGGAGCACTTGACCTGGCAGCCGCTCATCATCGCGATACAGCTCACGATACACCTTGCGGTACGGCGTTTCGATGAACCCATACTCATTCACGCGCCCGTAACTCGCCAAACGCCCAATCAAACCGATATTGGGGCCTTCCGGCGTTTCGATAGGGCAGATGCGTCCATAGTGGCTGTGATGCACGTCACGCACATCAAACCCCGCGCGTTCACGCCGCAGACCACCCGGCCCCAATGCCGAAAGCGTGCGCTTATGCGTGAGTTCCGACAGCGGGTTCGTCTGGTCCATGAACTGTGATAACTGGCTGGAGCCGAAGAATTCGCGCACCGCCGCCACTACCGGACGGATGTTGATCAGCGTCATCGGTGAGAGGTTATCTGTCTCGCGGATCGACATACGCTCGCGCACTACGCGCTCCATACGCCGCAACCCAATCCGCAGCGAATTCTGGATCAACTCGCCCACTGTCTTGACGCGGCGGTTGCCCAGATGATCGATGTCGTCCGGCTGTTCGAGACCGTTGTTAATCAGGATCATGCGCTCGATGAGACGCACCAGATCAAACTTAGTGATCATGCGACGCTTACGCGGCACAGTGTCATCAATCCGCAGCCTTTGGTTCAGCTTGTAACGTCCAACGCGTTCCAGATCATAGCGACGCTGGTCGAACAGCTGACTTTCCAGATAATCACGCGCGTTGTCCAAGGTGGGAGGATCGCCCGGACGCATCCGCTTGTAGAACTCCAGCAGCGCCGCTTCCGCTATAGTCTGGCCTTCGCGGATTTCCCACTGCGGCTCCATGCGGATCGTGCCCTGGACATACTGGTGATCCGGGTTTGTATCGACCTCAGCATACAGCGCCAACAGTTCTTCGTCCGTGCCCTCCTGAATCGGAGAGTGGGCATCAAAACCGTCACGCACTGCGGCCAATGCACGCAGCAAAATGGTGACAGGAATGGTACGTTTGCGGTTGAATTTGATCGCCAGATAATCGCTCTTGCGCGTTTCAAACTCCATCCACGCGCCACGATCAGGGATCAACTTCGCCGTTGAGAGCCGTCGTCCCGTCGTGCGGTCTTCATCCGCCGCAAAATACACACCCGGTGAGCGAATCAACTGACTCACGACCACACGCTCAGTCCCGTTGATGATGAACGTACCTTTCTCCGTCATCAACGGGAAATCGCCCATGAAGATGTCAGAAGTCACCACCTCGTCGCCCGCAGCACGATTGACCAACGCCACCTTGACATACAGCGGCGCGGCATATGTGATGTCGCGTTCGAGACACACTTCTTCGGGATATTTCGGCTCTTCAAACCAGTAGCGCAAATCAAACTCTTTGGCTTCTGGTGTGTTACCAGGAAAGTAGAGACGCAGATGCCCATTGAAACTCTCAATGGGGCTGATCTCGTCGAATAGTTCGTTCAAGCCTTCTTCATAGAAACGCCGGAACGATTCCAGTTGAATTTCGATGAGAGAAGGCAATGCCTGCACACCTGTGGTGCGCGCATAGTTCTTTTCGTCTAGCCGCCGCTGCATTCACTACTCCTCAAGGACACTCGTCAGCAACTACCACCACCAGACAGCATATTACGAAGCTCGGCGCGGAGAAGAGGAACCCTAATAAATTCTCAATGCGAACGATGTATAGGAGGTCAACAATTTATCCAGATAATCAGGGGTACAAGAACCTATAGTATATCATAGTTAGGCCGGTTGTCAATAAAATCGACGCAAACCGACCTTTGAGTGTTGATCCTGCCAACAATGTCACGCCAACGGATTGTTATCCCGCTTGCACCACTGTCAATGATAAATGTTTTTCAGATTTTTTCCAGACCGAACTTGTTATCCTGCTTGTATTACACTACAAGTCGTTTTACACTAAGCATACTTACTCGCCGCGCGACACGGCAGCAACAACAGGAAAATCATCATGGGGTCTCGACTATCACGGTTCAACCGTACACCATCGCCCGACGACAAACCTGAAGCCAGCCCAACGCCATCGGCCATCAAACCGATGAATCTCGAAACGGACGGCAACGCCCCGCTGCAGAAAAAACGTACATCGCCCCGCGTGGCGACACTGCGCAAACAACTTCGGGGCAAACTGCTCTCCACCCCGGACGAATTCGATCAGATGGAGACGATTAATCCTGAATACCAACAAATCGTGCGCGACCGGCTGAAAATCGTGCTGGAACGCGCCCGCGTGCAACTCACGCCGCCTGAACTGGCCGAGTTAGAGCAAGCGTTGATCTTCGACCTGTTGGGCTTTGGGGCCATTGAACCGCTGGTACGGAACAAAGACTTCTCTGAAATCATGGTCAACGGACCGGAGATCATCTTCGCGGAATACAAAGGTAAAATCGTAGAAACGGAATATGTCTTTGACGACGACGATCATATTCTGTGGACCGCCCAACGCATCGTGCGCCCGCTGCAACGTGAGCTAAACCGTCACAACCCGATGGTGGATGCCCGTCTGCCCGATGGCTCGCGCGTCCACTGCATAATTCCTCCCTCCGCGCTGAACGGCCCCACGATCACCATTCGTAAATTCCCCGAACATCGCCTGACGGTCGAGCAGTTGATCGAGTGGGGGTCTTTCACCAAGGAAGTTGCAGAATTTCTGCAGGCGTGCGTAGTCGCGCGGTTGAATATCGTTGTCTCTGGCGGGACTGGCTCCGGCAAGACAACATTGCTCAATGTACTATCGTCGTTTATTCCGTCAGACGAACGCATCCTCACCATTGAGGACTCTGCTGAACTACAATTAGCACAGCGTCATGTAGTACGCCTGGAAACCTGTCCCCCTGTGCCGGGCACAGACAAAGGTGAACTGATCGTCCGCGATCTGGTCAAAGGTAGCTTGCGTATGCGCCCCGACCGCGTGGTTGTGGGAGAGTGCCGCTCCGGTGAAGCCCTGGACATGCTCCAGGCTATGAACACCGGGCACGATGGCTCACTGACCACCGTCCACTCTAACAGCCCACGTGATGCGGTATCGCGTCTGGAAACGCTGGCATTGATGGCAGGCATGGCCCTGCCCGTGATGGTGATCCGGCAGCAGATCGCCAGCGCAGTCAACCTGTTCGTGCAGCAAGCGCGCTTGAAAGATGGCAGCCGTAAAATCACCCAGATCACAGAGTTGCAGGGCATGGAAGGCGAACGCGTCACGTTGCAGGACATTTTTGTGTACCAGACCCCAGACCATCAAGGGACTGGGCCAAGCCATGCGGGGGGCGGCACACTCAACCCCACCGGGTTCCGTCCCGGCTTCATGGATCAGTTAGAGCAAGCGGGATTCAAGCTGAGTGCGCGCATCTTCGGTGCGGGACGTGGAGCATTCGGCTAGACCTCACTTTCAGCAGTCCGCAACGCCCTGGTAACGTGTGCTTCCAGGGCGTTTTTGTGTTATTGTCCCCATCAATATCAAACTGCGCAATCTACCAGAAACATAACCTGATGACCCAACCTGCCCTACCCCTCACCTCAGACGAAAAAACACGCTATGCGCGCCACATTATCCTGCCGCAGGTAGGCGCTGAGGGCCAGCGTAAACTCAAAGCCGCCCGCGTGTGCGTGGTCGGAACTGGCGGACTCGGCAGCCCGATATCGATGTATCTTGCAGCGGCGGGCATTGGGCGCATCGGATTGGTTGATTTCGACGTGGTGGATGTCACGAATTTGCAGCGCCAAATCGTACACGGCGATGACACGCTGGGCGTTCCCAAAGTCGAATCGGCGGCGCGACGGTTGCGCAGCCTGAATCCGCATATCCAGATCGACCGTTATCCCGCACCGCTGACCAGCCACAACGCGCTGGACATCCTCGCCGGGTATGATGTGATCGTGGACGGCACAGACAATTTCCCCACGCGCTACCTGCTCAACGACGCAGCGGTAATGCTCGGCAAACCGCTGGTGTATGGCAGCATCTACCGTTTTGAGGGGCAGGTCAGCGTTTTTGGAATGCCGGACGGGCCGTGCTATCGCTGTCTGCTGCCCCAACCTCCGCCTCCCGACCTCGTGCCAAGCTGCGCAGAGGCCGGCGTGTTCGGCGTACTACCGGGAACCATCGGCACGCTGCAAACCACCGAGGTCATCAAACTAATTCTGGGGATCGGAGAATCGCTGATCGGACGACTGCTGATCTATGACGCGCTGGATATGAGCTTCGATCTGATCACGCTGCCCAAACGCCCTGCCTGCCCGATGTGTGGGGCGCAGCCCACGATCACGGAGTTGATTGATTACGAAGAATTCTGCGGGATGCCCGCCTATGAACGCAGCGACACCCCGGCAGAACTCGCCACCTTCGCCGATGCCCCATCCGATACGGTGAATGTACGAGTCGAAGAGGTCCATGCACGGCTGACAAGCAGCGAGGCGTTGGTATTGCTGGATATCCGCGAGCCGCTGGAATTGGCGATCTGCCAGTTAGCGGGCGCGCAGCATATCCCGCTGAGCCAGATGAATGAACGGTGGGGCGAAATTCCGCGCGACCGGCCAGTCGTGGTCTTCTGCCATTACGGAATTCGTAGCGCGCGTTTGGTCACACAGTTACGTACCAGGGGCTTTGACAACCTGCTCAATATGACCGGCGGGATCGATGTGTGGGCCCAAACCCTCGACCCATCGATCCCGCGTTATTGATCTATTGAAATGACCTCCCTGAGTGTTATGCAGTACTCGGTTCCGGCAGATCGTTCGCCTCGCGCGCAAAATCCTGCAACGCGTCTTCAGAGAGTGGCAACGTCACACCTGCACGCATTAGACGCCCGCGACGTGTTTTAGCACGTCCGAGCAGCCGCTGCACATCGGTGTCATCGGTCAACAGTTGAGCCGCCGCTTCCAGCAGTTGCAGCGCCCGGTTCAAATACACTGTATCGTCCATCAACAACCGCGCCAACGCCAGCAGCGTGTAGCCTAACTGCGTCGTGTCGTCTAGCGCAAACGCCAAATGCAGCGCACGCCGGTAATACAGCACCGCACCGTCACGATGACCGCTGGATTCCAGCAAGTGACCGAGTTTGCTCACCTGCACAAACTGCGCTTGCTCATCGCCCATCGCAGCAGCCACGTCCACCGCCTGCTTAAAATGCGCCTGCGCTTGCGACCACATCAACGCGTGTGTTTCCACGTCAGCCAGCCGGTTGAGTATTCTACGTTGCAAATCATTGCGCTCTTCTTTTGCGAAAATCGGCAAGGCTTGCTGCCACACCGCGAGTGCTTCATCCCGGCGGCGCAATCGCATATAAACCACGCCCAGCTTTTCTAGCGTCAACCCAATGTTGAGCCATGCCTCGCTTGGACGCAGCGCGGTGACAGCCTCTTTATAAGCCAATTCCGCGCCTTCCAAGCGCCCCAGTTCGGCCTGCAAATCGCCGAGGATGATCAGCATCTCGCCTTCGCGCTGTGGATTATCGGTTTCTTCCGCCAGCGCCGTGCCGCGATCCAGGTATTTCAGCACCGCTTCGTAATTTTCGCTTTCCAGGCTTAGCTGTGCCAGCGCCTCAATCGCTGCCAGTTCGTCCTCAACATTGCCGTCCGCCTGGAAACTCTCCGCTGCGGTTTCATACTGCGCAATCGCGTCACCCGCAGCACCCTGCTCGGTCACCTGCGCGCCAATCTGTTGCAACGTCTCGGCATCCGTTGGCAGCGCAACAGCCTGTGCTTTGGCCGCATCTGTCGCTAATGCCTCAGATAGTGCGGCGACAGGAGCCTCTGGTGTTTCCGGCGCTTCAAGGGCTGCGACGGGTTCCTTCTGGCTTTCACGCTCCGCCAACGGCAGCCCCTCAATGGGTGCATCAACGTCAGCGGGTGTCTCTGCCGGAGATTCAGCGGGCACATCCACCGGAGCCGCTTTTGTCACAGGCGCGGGGGCGACAGGGGCTTCTGGTTCTACTTCGGGTTCCACCACACCCAAAATCCCCGCCGAGGATGCTTCAGGGTGCGCCACAAGATAGTTCAGCCACGCCAATTCTGGCCCAAACTTGTATGTAGCCACAAACCCCTCATCCGCCGTCGTTTCGAGCAACTGGATCACATCCTGTGCGACATCCGCTTTGTCGTTTTCAGCCGCAAAAAGCCCTGCGGCGAGAATATTCGGCATTTCCGCCGCGAGACACTGCTGATGCTGAGGCATAGTTTCGTCCACATGCCGCCGAATATACGCCGGAATACCCTGCAAGTAGCGCGCGGACATCGTGTTCAGACGCTTCTTGCCACGCAAAAACGCCTGCGCAAACTCCTGGATTAATTCGTGAGTGGTGTAATAGGGTTCACCGAAAACAGTGCGTTCCAGTGCGAAGCCGTGTGCTACGACTTGCTGCATCTGCGCTTGCAGCACTTCGGGTCGCGCGCCGCTGACATCCGAGAGCAATTCTTGGCTCGCGCCACCAGCCAACGCCGTCCCTAGCAGCATAATCATGCCCTGCAACTTAGGCGGTAGCAGGCGATAGGACGCCATCACCACACCAATCGCGCGATTCTTCTGTC
>CBEVZO010000091.1:0-9115 GCA_965554365.1 uncultured Anaerolineae bacterium | reverse complement strand
GCGTCCGGTGCGCGGCCCCTCAAGTTCACCGCCCAGGTCGTAGGCGGTCCACACGAACAGCATCGCCGTCACAGCGCCGAAGACCAGCATCAACGTGTGGAGGCCGGGGTCGAAATGTGCGCTAAGATGCGCCAGCGCGCCAAAATAGGCCGGGGAATAGAGAAACTCGATCTCAGGATACCAGGGGGCCAGTGTGGTGTAGTCTTCGCCGTCACGCAGCATCAGCGCCAGATAGCCGAAGCCTTGCGCATCGGTATCCAGCGGTACGGGCAGCAGCGCGATCACCGCGCCGAACAGCACGATCACCACCAGCAGGAATAACAGATCGCGACGGCTGGGCCACGTCCAGGCAGGTTGTCCGGTCGTGCCGCGATAATAGCTCGCCGTCATCGCCGCGCTGATCCCGACTGCGGCGAACACCACAATCCACACGGCGTCCACCAGTCCAGCGGACCAGTCGAGCAGCGGGGCCAGCAGCCATGTGCCGTCGATGATCAGCGCGAGGCATAGCACCGCGCCTAGCCCGATTCGCGCGCCGCGTGTGGGCAGGATCGCCGCGACCAGTGTGCCCATGCCGAGCAGGAACAGTAGCAGCAGGCCGTATGCAAGCAAAATCATCTAGTCTTGTTCCCGGATCACACGGGCCGGATTGCCCGCCGCAAGCACGCCGGGGGGAATATCACGGGTGACCACGCTGCCCGCGCCGATGACGCTCTGCGCGCCGATGGTCACGCCTTTGAGAATCAACGACTGCATACCAATGAACGCGCCGTCCTCGATCACGACGGGAGCCGTTGCGCCGTCCAATGGGCGCGCGAGACGCTCCGCTAATTTCAGCGGGTGAAAGTCGGTATCAGTAATCGTGCAGTTGCCACCGACCCACACGTCATTGCCAATCGTGATGCTTTCCTCCGCGCAGAGTGTGCCACCCGTCATGCCGAAGCCGCGACCGATCACCAGCCGCGCGCCGAGGCGTCGCGTCGAGAGGATCACCGGGTGGAACGGGCCGAGGGCGTTGCTGTGCGGGATTGAGCGTAGGGAGAGGTTGTCGCCGATGTGCATCACGCTGCGGCGGTGCTTTTGCAGGATCGGCACGCCGTAAAATTTCCAGCCGCGCCCCCACGTCACGCCCGCCAGCGCGAATAGCACGCGCGTCATGGGCCAACTGAGCCAGCGCCGCAGTTCCAGCCGCACGCGCCAGGGCGTGTCCACCGCCATACGCAGCGCGGAGGCCGACACCAGCGACTCCGGTGGGGCGAGATCGTGATCGTCGGGACGTTGGTTGTGATCCGTCATGCGGCGGCCCTCGCAGATGTGAAAGACGGCCTCCCCCCCCGGCCCTCTCTCCATCGGGATGGAGAGGGGGAGTTGATTACGCGCCGGACTCCCCCTTTCTCCGCCTGCGGGGAAAGGGGGTTGGGGGGATAGGGGTAAACAAAGATCATCACGTCAGATACCCCTTCACAATGTCCACCAACTGCTGTGCGCGGTGGCGGAAGGTATGCTCTTTCAAGAACCGTTCGCGCGCCGCCGTGCCGATCGTGCGGCGTTCCGTGTCATGCGCGAGCAGCCACGTATAACGCTCGATGGCCTCCTCCGCGCTGTGGACGACGATCAACTCTTTTTCTGGCTCGAACCACGTTTCGATGCCCCCATATGGACTGCACACCATACACGCACCGAGTGACGCCAGCTCAAAGGGGCGCGAACTGGACGACGCAAACACCGAAGCGTGCGCCTTGCGTGTGATGACGAGGTTGAGCTTGCTGCGGCAGGCGTATTCGCGCAGTTTGCTGAACGAGAGGTAGGGCAGCATCTGCGTCTTGCCGATATCGCCCAGGCGTGTGCCGCGCACGGCAAAACGCGCATCCGGCAGCGCGAGACTCGGCGCGCGTACCAGTGCATCGATCCATTCGCCACGATATTCGCGCCCATGTCCGTAGAAAAATGCGTCGAGGTCTTGCGTCACGTCCAGCGGCGCAAAGAGGTCTTCGTCCGCGCCGTAAAATAGCGTGTGCGCTGCCCGCGCGCCGAGGTCGATCAAGCCCTGCTTACCGCCCTCGCTGTTGGAGAAAAACGCCGTGTACTCGCTCAGGTCCGCGCCCTGGTAGATGCGGAAGCCGGTGGCGAAGCCCATGAAGTTCGGCAAGCTGGCGGGCACGTCGCCGTCGTAGAAAAACACAGGTTTGTTGTGCTTCTCAGTGATGTGCTGCGCCAAGCCGGGAACGTGATTCAGCGGCAGCGTGATCACGATCACCGCGTCGATGTCGGGCTGCTGCGTGAGGATGCGATCCACATGCCGCCGCCAGCGCGGTGCGATCACAGTTTGCGCGATCTGGCGCACGGCGCGATCCGAACGGCTTTCGATTTCTTCCTGTGTCCCGGCGACCTGCGTCTGCTGCTCGCGAGCGAAGCGACGCATGGTATCGCGCACGAACTTGAACGCGTCGCCTTCGAGTTTGGTCGGGTTGGGTGCGGCGCGCCACCAGGGAGCCTCAATCGCCGGACCCTGATAGGGCGTCGCGATGATATCTACGCCCACTTCGTACAGCGCCTTGAGCAACTGCCACCACGCGGGCGTCGCGCTGAACGGTTGGCGCAGGTCGAGCGATGAGACGATCACCAGCAGTTTCATAAATCAGTCCTCAGGGGGCAGCAGCAACCCGGTATCTGTCAGCCACGCCGCGAGCGTTTGCGCGGTCAGGGTGTGGCCTTCCGGGGTGAAATGCCCGTCGATAGGAAAGTACAAACGCGCCGATGATGGGCGGAATACATCCAGTAAATTTAGCGCGGGAATCGCGTGCGCTTCAAGCTGTGTCATGATCGCGCGCATGGGACGTTCGCGATCCAGTTGCGCGGGATCGAGATCGGGCAGTTGGGCGAGTGTCGCGTTCCAATCCGCGTCATAGAGTTGGCGGCGGTCGGGAATCACGAACACGGCGAACTGCGCGCCGTCTTCGGTGACAACGGCATGCAGACGTGCCAGCGCCAGATCGGTCACGGCCCAGGCCTCGGACCATGTCGCGTCCGGCGGCAGATACACGCCCATTGGCACACGCAACGCCCGCGCGGTGATGTCGTGCGGATCACCTACTTCTACACGGTCAGGCGTGCCAGTCCCCGCTACCGCGTCCGAGATTGCGCTGACGAGATAGATGTTGTGCCGCAGCCAACTCAGGGCGCGCCGCTGTGTGCTGAGTCCCGGTTGGTGCAGCGTGTCATCAGTGTCGAGATACGGGAAATCGACCTTAGCAACGTCATTCCATGCCTGGATCAGTGGCGCGTGGTTGTCCACGACATCGTTACCCACATAAAAGCCGAGCAGCACCAAGTCGGGATCGTAGCGACGACCTTCCTTGATGTAGTAGAGATACTCTTGCGTCGTGCCTAGCCCGAAATACCCCGCGTTGATCACCTCAACGGTTATGCCCTCCGGCGCGGACGTGTTGAGCAGCGTTTCCAACTGCCGCGCGAAATTCTGCTCTAACGGCACTTCGCGCGCCTGCCCGTAGGAGTCCGAGAGAATCAGCACGCGGAAAGTGTTGTCCGGCTTGGCGAGCGTGTGATCAACGTCATGCAGGCCCCGGTTATTGTGGACCACGCGCGTCTCAAATTCACCGTTGGTGCTGGCATACGTATATTCTTCGTCGGGGCGCAGTTCGTAGCCCACGTGCGCATTGAAGTCTTGCGCCCAACCGGGCAGCGGCGCGAAGCCGAGTGCCACCCGTCCGCCGATTTCGATCAGTGTGATGGCGAACAGCAGCCCGAACAGCGGGGCGAGGATGCGGCCCAGGCAGGCCAGACGGCGTGCAGGTGTGGGAACAGTGTCAGGTGTGGTCATAGGGTGTATCAACTCGTTTGTGGGATGTGGCGCACGTTGCGTTGTGCGATAGCGAGTTCGTATACCGCGCACATCTGATCGACCTGCTGTTTGAGCGTGAACTGTTGCGCGATGCGACGGCGGCCTGCGGCGGCCATCCGTGCGCGCAGCTCATCGTCGGTCAGCAGCCGAGTCAGCCGATCCGCCAGCGCGTCGATATTGAAGGGGTTGACGACAAAGCCGGTTTCACCATCGGTGACAAGTTCCTTGCCGCCGCCGAAACACGTCGTTACCGGGGGTGCGCCAGCCGCCATGCCTTCGAGGTTCATGGTGGGGAACGAGTCGAAGCACACGGACGGCGTCGCGACCACGTCCGCGAGATGGTACGCTGTCGCGAGTTCGGAGGCTTCGAGCCAGCCGCCGATCACGATCTCGGATACCAGATCGGGGTTCTGTGCGATAAGTTGTTCAGCGTAATCATCCGAGCGCGCGAGTACCAGCAGCGCGACATGGGGCACATGCTGTTTCACCTGGCGCAGCGCCGCGAGCAGTTGTGCATCTCCCTTTTCGCGGGTCAAACGCCCGCCAAACAGGATCACGCGCCGGCCTTCCAGCTTAAAGCGCTGGCGCAGCACCTCGACGCCTGCTGCGGGTACGTCAAACAGCGCGGGATTGATACCGTTATGCACGACCTCAAACGGCGGCAGGTCGTTGGCCTCCAGCGCGGTTTTCAGTTCGTGACTGACCGCGACACGTAGATTGACATAGTAGCGCATTGTATGCCGGATTGACAGGTTGCGCGCCGGGTTCCAGCGCAGCCGCATCTGCCGCCAGTTATAGCCCGCAGGCAGCCGGTAATTGAAGCCCTCGGTCTGGTCGGCACACTCCGGGCCAAAGGGCGCAGTGAGCTTGGTATAGGCGAATGACATGACATCGTGTGCGGTGAAGACTGTCGCGGCCTGGGCATAACGCCCAATTACCAGACTGTGATAGCCCAGGTGATAATGCACGTTGTGTGCGTGGACCACATCGGGCCGCAGTTCGCGCAGCAACGTGTTCAGCGGCACGATGGTCTGCGGATTGAACAGCCCAAACCACGCTTTCAAGCGTTCGGTATAGCTGGAATGCAGCAGATGAACGGGAATACCTTGCCGTGTTTCTACAGCGGAAGGGCCAGGGGTGGCGGTGATAAAAGTAACGCGATGCCCGGCCTCGATCAGCCCATGCCCCAACTGCCATGCGATCCGTCCCGCACCTCCAGGGCTATCGGGTGGCAGGGAGTCATTCAAAATGACGATGTGCATCTGAATTCGCCTGTGAGCATCTCTGACAATGTTCTGACAACATGACCGACGAAAGCGTGCCCAAGCATACCACACCCGGCGGCGCGTGTCAGAAAAAACACGAGCAGCGCACGGCGTGGCCCGGTATAATCGTGGCGTGCTAACGGTGATCATTAGAATTCCCTTGAGGAGCAAGGTATGCGCAAGAAAATCGTGACATTCGGTGAGGTGATGCTGCGCCTCTCCCCACCCGGCCACCAACGGTTTACGCAGGCCCGCACGTTTGATGTAATCTACGGCGGCGGCGAAGCAAACGTTGCGGCTTCGCTCGCCAATTACGGCCTGCCGGTGGACTTTGTGACGCGCTTGCCGGAGAACGATATCGGCATGGCGTGCCTGCAATTTTTGCGCGGATTGGGCATTGGCACGGAGAAGATCGTGCGCGGCGGCGACCGGCTGGGCATCTACTTTCTCGAAATCGGCGCGATGCAGCGCGGCAGCAAGGTGATCTACGACCGCGCAGGCTCGGCGTTGGCGGCGATTGAACCGGGTATGATTGATTGGCGCGCGGTGTTTGCCGACGCCGATTGGTTTCACTGGACCGGGATCACACCCGCGATCTCGGCGGGGACGGCGGCGGTGTGCCTGGAAGCGGTCCAGACCGCCAAAGACATGGGCGTGACCGTGTCCTGCGATCTGAACTACCGCAAGAAGCTGTGGCAGTGGGGCAAACAGCCGGGCGACGTGATGCCCGAACTAGTCAGCCATACCGACGTGGCGATTGGCAACGAGGAAGATGCCGCGAAGGTCTTCGGCATCCATGCGCCGGACGCCGATGTGACGGCGGGCAAAGTCGCGGCGGACACGTACCGCTATGTGTGCGAGCAGCTTAACGCGCGCTTTAGCAACTTGACGACGATTGCGATCACGCTGCGCGGGTCGATCTCTGCGAGCCACAATTCGTGGTCGGGTGTGCTGTGGCACGACGGCGACTTTTTCACCGGGCCGCAGTACGAACTGACGCACATCGTGGACCGTGTGGGCGGCGGGGATTCGTTCATGGGCGGGCTGATTTACGGGCTGCGCACCTACGGCGCAGATTATCAGCAGGCGCTCGATTTTGCGGTGTCGGCGGCGGCGCTCAAACACTCGATCTTCGGGGATTTCAATCTTGTGACGGTCGAGGAAGTCGAAAAGCTGATGGGCGGCGACGCCTCCGGGCGTGTCAGCCGGTAGTTTACCTCACCCTCCAGTCTCAGGCCAGACGTTTTTACGAAGCAGCGGCGAAGGGGAACATTTGACATGTGATCAAGTCCCCCTCTCCATAATTTTCGTTGAGCGCCAGCGAGACAAAATGTCTCGGATGGAGAGGGGGGGGGTAGGGGGTGAGGCCGAGCGCGATTGAATTGACATCGCGCGTGTGTTACGTTTACCCCGCCAGCGCGACGGCGATCTGTGCGGCGATGTGCGCGTTGTTCACCAGTGCGGCGATGTTCGCTTGCTGGCTGCGTCCCGCAGTAAATTCAAGCACTTTGCCTAGCACGAACGGCGTCACCGCTTTGCCGTGTATGCCCAGCGAGTCAGCGAGTTTGGTCGCCTCGGAGATCGCGCGTTCGGCCTCGTCCAGCGGTAGTTGATCCGCTTCCGGCACGGGTACAGTGATCAGCGTGGCGTGCTGCAAACCGAGTTTGTCCCGCGCGGCTGCGATGGCGGCGGCTTGCTCTGGCGTGTCCACGCGCTGATCCACCGGGAGTCCGCTGCTGCGGCTGTAGAACGCGGGCAGTGTGTTGATCCCGTAGCCGATCACCGGCACGCCCTGTGTTTCCAGCACTTCGAGCGTTAGCGGCAGATCGAGGATCGACTTGGCCCCGGCACACACCACCGTGACCGGGGTACGACCCAATTCGATCAGGTCAGCGGATACGTCTTCGGGGTGTCCGCGATGCACGCCGCCGATGCCGCCGGTCGCGAAGACCTTGATCCCCGCCATTTCCGCGACGATCATCGTGCCCGCGACGGTGGTTGCGCCGTGCTGCCGCAGCCCCGCCACAATTGGCAGATCGCGCCGCGAGCATTTGCGCACGCCGTCTTGTCCCAACCCGGCGAACATTTCGACATCTTCTTTGCTCAGGCCGACTTTGATTTGTCCGGCCAGTACACCAATTGTCGCGGGAATCGCGCCCTCCTCACGGATCGCGTCTTCCATCGCCAACGCGGTGTCCACGTTGGCGGGGTAAGGGAAGCCGTGCGTGATCAGTGTGGATTCGAGCGCGACGACGGGCGATCCCGCCATGAGTGCTGCCGCAACTTCGTCAGCATAGGTCAGTGCGTTGTTCATCCGGCTATCACCTTTACCTGCACACGCCGTTGGCGCGGCCCATCGAATTCGTAAAAGAGTATGCTCTGTGATCCACCGAGCAGCAATTCGCCGTCCTCGATCACCAGCAGTATATGATGCCCGATCAGCGCGGCCTTGATGTGTCCAGCAGCGTCGGCGGGTGTGTCGTACTGGTGCTTGAAGTCTACGCGTGTAGGGACCAGCCGCCGTAGATCGTCGATAATGTCGTCGGGCGTGGTCGGGTCTAGCGCGGAATTGATCGTGATCGCGGCGGTGGTGTGCGGCGCAATCACCGCGCACAACCCCGCTTGCACGCCGGATTCCTGTACCGCCTCGCGCACCAGCGACGTGACGTCAACCAGGGCGTCGCCTGGCGGGGTGTTGACGTTCAGCGTCGTCAGCATGAGAAGTTGATTGTTTTTCCAGCTTTTTCCAACACCGCCATGACTTCGGCGCAGGTGGGCGCATTGGTGCCACACCCCATCTTGTACACACTCGCTGCGCCGGTCGCGTTGGCGAGTAGCGCACAGTCGCGCATGGGCAGCCCATTGAGCATTCCGGCAATGAATGCCGCGTCGAAGACGTCGCCTGCACCGACGGAGTCCACTATCTGATCGACCTCAAAGGCGGGGATTTCCAGCCACCAGTCCGCGGTGACGATCATGCAGCCCTGCGGCCCGCGCTTGATGACGGCGTGTGTTGGCCCCAGCGTGAGAATCTCGGCGTAGGATTCCGGCCCGGTGCGGCCTGCGGTAACGAGTTCAGCTTCGTCTGCGGTCAGGAACAACATATAGGTGTTTTGCAGCGCATGTTGAATGTGTGCCTGGTCAGCTATTTGTAGCGAAGGGCCGACATCCATGTAGACCGGCGTGTTGGTGCTCACCGCCTGATCCAACGCACGCAGCATCAACGGCACAGCGCGTTGCTCCACCAGGGTGTATCCTGAAAGAAATATGGCGTCCGCCTGCGCGATGCACGCATCCAGCCCGTCCGGGTAGGGAATTTCTGGCCCGGAGCCACAATGACCAATAAACACGTGCTCATCGCAGGTGCGGTCGGTCAGTGTGATCACCAGGGTGGAGATGGAACCGGGCATGGCATGCACGTAGCTGAGATCGGCGCCGCTTTCACGCAACGGCTGTAAGATTTGCGGCCCCAGTGCATCGTTCCCGACAGGCCCGGCCACAGAAACGTCCAGCCCCAGTCGCCGCGCCGCAATGATCGTATTCGCCGCGCCGCCCGGCTCAATCCTACGCTCCGTTAGATTTTGGTGTGCTGCGCCGCGAATCGGAAATGTCACCGGCATAATGATGTCGAGTACCAAATCGCCAATTGTAACCAGATGTTTACCCATGAGTATCTAGCTTATCCTTTCTGCGTCGTCAGAGTGTAAATGTTCTCCGCCAGCGCGCGCACGTTGTACGCCGCAAATACCTCATCAGCGTCAAGCGCAGCGATGTGTGCCGCATCAAACGCCTCGAACCCGGCGTAAGTGCCCGCGACGGCGCACGCAATCGCGCCGACCGTGTCCGCGTCGCCGGAGAGATTCGCGGCGTAGATCGCGGTTTGCTTGGGATCGCCGTTCGCCATCACCAGCACGCCAAACGCCGATCCGACCGTTTCCGGCACGCTGAGCGATGTGCCGATCACGTCGTAGAGTTCGCGCAGTCGTTG
>CBEVZO010000090.1:0-9143 GCA_965554365.1 uncultured Anaerolineae bacterium | reverse complement strand
TATGATCGAAGAACTGATTACCGTAAGTGTATTAGCCTCCGGTATCCGTATCGCGACCCCGTATCTCTATGCGGCGTTGGGCGAAACCTTCGGGCAGCGCAGCGGCGTGCTGAATCTCGGTGTGGAAGGCGTGATGTTGATGGGCGCGTTTTCATCGTTCTGGGCCGTGTATAAATTTCCCCCAGACATTGCAGAATCGCACATCTATTTCCTTCCGCTCTATTTCCTTCCGCTGTTGGCGGGCATTTTAATGGCGATCCTTGTGGGGTTGCTGATGGGGCTTGCGACGGCGTTCGTGAATGTCACGTTGCAAGCGGAGCAAGGGATTAGCGGCATCGGCATCTATCTCTTTGGCCTGGGCATGAGCGAACTGCTGTTCAACGAGACCATTGACGGGGTGGCGCTAATTGACGGTTTCCCGCGTATTCACATTCCGGTGTTGTCCGACCTGCCCCTCATTGGCGAAGTGTTCTTTGATCACAACCTGATGGTGTATATCGCGTTTGCGTTGGTCCCGGCGACGTGGTTCGTGATCAACCACACGACGTTGGGCCTCAAGATTCGTGCGGTCGGACAGAATCCCGAAGCCGCCGACACAATGGGCATCAGCGTGACGCGCGTGCGCTACTTCACGGTGATACTGGGCGGCGTGATGGCCTCGCTCGCGGGGGCGACGTTGTCTATCGCGCAGCACAACGTGTTCCAGCAGAACATGACGGCGGGCATGGGCTTCATTGCGGTGGCGCTGGTGTACTTTGGCGCATGGCGGGCGCGCGGTGTGATGTTCGGGGCGCTGCTATTCAGCCTTGTGACGGCGTTTCAGGTGCGCGCCAATACAGCGGACGTGGGTATCCCGACGCAATTTCTGAGCATGGCCCCTTATGTGTTGACGATTGTCGCGTTGGTCGTGGCGTCGCAGCGGATCGATAATCCCGCCGCGCTCACCAAGCCGTTCGAGCGTGGGGGGTAGAGACGTGAAGAACGGCCCCACCCCCCAGCCCCCTCCTTTCAGGGGTAGGTATTTGATTCTAGCTCAACAAACTCATGTTGTGACAACTTTTCTATTGAGAAAACCATGAGCTTTGAGCCATTCTGACCTTTTTAGACCCGTTTAGGAACAATCTGTCTGAACAGAAAACTGGTCAGAACCTTGAACAACGAAAAACCTACCCCTGAAAGCCAGCCCCCTCCCCCTCTCCGGCTTGGCGGGGCGTGACCGCACTACAGGTCACGCGGGGGCACGGGGGGTGAGGTTTGGTTTTCGCGCGTAAAGTATCATCACATGGACCAATGAACTAAACTTTTTTCCGATGTTTGTGCTACAGTCAGATCAGGTGAGAGACGCTCTTGCAGCGTCAGTATACATAGCCCTTTTTAGGAGGCACGAATCACATGAAGAAGCTCGCATTGGTGTTAGTTATTGCATTGATTGCCGTCGTGGCGCTGCCGCTAGTAACGCCCTAGGCCGAAGCGCAGGACACGTTCCGCGCGGCGGTGGTGATGCCTAGCACGGCCAACGATCTCGCCTTCAGCCAGAGCATTGTAGACGCTCTGGAGTCGATCAAAGCCGACTATGACGGTGAATTCGAGATATCCGCTTCGGAAAACCTGTGGAACGTAGAGGAAGCTGCCATCGCGTTGGAAGATTACGCAGCGCAAGGCTACGATCTGGTGATCGCGCACGGGTCGCAGTACGGCTCGTCGCTGGTGGAAATTGCGCCCATGTTCCCCGACACGACGTTCGCGCACGGGACCACTGTTGACACATTCACCGAAGAAGGCATTACCAATGTTTACGCCTATGAAGCGCGTGCCGAAGAGGGCGCGTTCGTGATGGGTGTGATGGCGGCAATGCTGACCGAAGAAGACGTGATTGGCATCATCGGCCCGATTGAAACCGGCGACGCCAAACTGTATGTCGATGGGTTTGCGGCAGGCGTGCTGTGGGCAGACGAAGAGATTGAGGTGTTGGTGAACTACATCCAGTCCTTCAGCGATGTGGCGCTCGCAGCAACGGCAGCGGAAGACATGCTCGCGCAGGATGCCGACATTCTGACTGGCACAGCACAGATGGTCCCCGGTGCAGTGAATCAGGCCCGCGAAGCCGACGCGTTGTGGTTTGGCACGCAGGCCAACCAGGCCGAACTGGCCCCCGAAATCGTGGTTGCCAGCCAGGTCTATGACTGGACTGTGGCGCTGCTGCCGATCATTGAGGACATCGCAGCGGGCGAGGTTGAGGGTGAAGCCTTCGCGCTGACACTCGCCAACGGTGGTCTGGTGATCGAGTTCAACGCAGACTTTGAACTTGATGAAGAGGTCATGGAAGTGGGCGAGGCCGTAGTTGAAGCGATCATTGACGGCACGATCAGCTTTGAGGTCGATGACGAAGGCGAATTGATCATCGTGGAAGAAATGGAATAGGCGTTCACGCTAATGAGAATACTGGGGGCGCTGCGTTGTGTGCGCGGCGTCCCTGCTGTTGGCGACATGTGTAGGGGCGCTGCTCTGCCGCGCCTGGGGCGAAATTTGCTCGATATTGGGCGCAGTAGACGCCGACCAGAGGTCGGGCGCGCCCCTACGCAGTGCTTGTTACAGCCCATAAAACATAATGTAATCAGACCCGCCCGTACTGAAAACCAAAAAACTGTGAATTACTAACTGTTCTTCGGAAAAACCATTATGACCGCTACCCCAGATAATACTCCACATGTATTGCCGACCGGCCAACTGCGCATCGATCACCTGGAAATGCGCGGCATCGTGAAGCAGTTCCCCGGCGTCCTCGCCGCTGACCACATCGACTTTGATGTGCGCGCGGGTGAGGTGCATGCACTGCTCGGCGAGAACGGTGCGGGTAAGTCCACGTTGATGAAAATCCTCTACGGGCTGTACCATCCCAATGCAGGGGAGATTTTCCTCAACGGAACCAAAGCGGATATCCGTTCGCCCGCTGACGCGATTGCGTTGGGCATCGGCATGATCCACCAGCATTTTATGCTCGTCCCGACGCTGACCGTCGCGGAGAATGTGGCGCTCGGTTTGTCCTCCACGCGCGGCGCACTGCTGGACCTCGACGTGGTGACAGCGCGCATCAACGAACTGGCGGACATCTACGGTCTGCACGTTGATCCGGCGGCTCCGGTGTGGCAATTGGCGGTGGGTGAGCGTCAGCGCGTCGAGATTATCAAGGCGCTCTATCGCGGCGCGGCGCTGCTGATCCTCGACGAGCCGACCGCCGTCCTCACGCCGCAAGAAGTGGATGAGTTGTTCAAGACATTCCACCAGATGGTCGCTGACGGTCACGCGCTGATTTTCATCTCGCACAAGCTGCACGAGGTGCTGGCGATCAGCAACCGTATCAGCGTGCTGCGCGATGGGCGACATGTCGGCACGATTTCCGTCAAAGATGCGACCAAACAGACGTTGGCGCGCATGATGGTCGGGCGTGAGGTGCTGCTGCAATACGATCACCGTGACGTGGCGACCGGCGACGCCCGGTTGCAGGTCACGGACTTGCGCGCCCAAAGCGACCGGGGTACCGAGGCGCTGCGCGGTGTGACGTTGGAAGTACGCGCGGGCGAGATTCTTGGCCTGGCGGGGGTCTCCGGCAACGGGCAGCGCGAGTTAGCCGAGGCGATTTTCGGGCTGCGCACGCTCACCGGCGGTACGGTTATGGTGGATGGGCAGGACGTTACCGGCAAATCGCCCGCGACGCTCAACCGCCTGGGCACGTCCTACATCCCGGAGGAGCGTATGATCGACGGTGTGATCAAGGATTTCACCGTCGCCGAAAACCTGATCCTGCAAGATCACAGCAACCGCCCCTATGCGTTCAGCATTTTCATGAATCCGCGCGCGATTAGTCGCCGCGCCGCCGACCTGATCCAGCGCTTCAACATCCGCACGCCGAGCCAGGAAACGCCGATCAAGAGTCTCTCCGGCGGCAACATTCAAAAGCTGGTACTGGCGCGTGAATTAGCCCGCGATCCTGGCGTGTTGATCGCAGCACAGCCCACACGCGGCGTGGACATCGGCGCGACCGAGTACATTCACCAACAGTTGCTCGCACAACGTGCCAAACGCACTGCCATTCTGCTGATCTCTGAAGACCTGGACGAAATTCTCGCGCTCTCGGATCGCATCGCCGTGATCTACGAGGGCGAGATCGTGGGCGTGGTGGATCGCGCTGAGGCCGATGTCGAACGGCTGGGGCTGATGATGGCGGGGGTAGGGGAGGCGTCCGTGTCTGCCGCGCCGTTATCGTGAGCGTGTCGTTATACCTCTTAGTGTGTCTATCCCGTTGCGCGTTGTCGTGCAGCGGGATTGTCGTTTACAGGCGGCGCAAGATTTGTCAAGAATCTGTTCATTTTTATTCCTTTTCAATGCTTTCTGTGCCATACTGATACAAATAAATCGCATCTCATTGTTGAAGCATGTGCTCTTGCGTGTGGGGGACATTTTTTCTCCGTTATGGCTGATGGGGGTGTATGTTGAACGTTAAACGTTTCGCATTTATTACTGTCCTGATCCTGACCTTGATTGTCGGCGTTGGCCTGAGCGCGGTCGCTTACGATAATGCCTCGGCGCAAAATGAGAGCCGCGTTGACCCGCCGGATATTCCGCTGCGTGTCATGGTGCCCCATCCTGAAGTGGCCGCACAGATGGAGGCCGACGGGGAAACGCTGCTCACACGCTTCCCGAACATGGACCCCGAGCGTACGTTCTCGTTTGGGCCGAAGATGAATTTGTTCACCGGGCGCGCGGCCCCGCCAACGCCTTTCCGCACGCTGGCGATCATGGTGGAGTTTACGGACAACACAGCCACCGCCCCCGCCTCCCACTTTGATACTCTCCTGTTTGACAATTCCACCCCCTATACCATGCGCAGCTACTATCTCGAAGCATCGTATGGGGTACTTGATATCATCACGGTGAATCTGCCCAGTACGCTCGGTTGGCAGATGGCTCCCCAGACCTATGCGTATTATGTTGATGGGACCCACTGTACCGGCACGTATCCGAACAACTGCCAACGGTTGACCGAAGACCTGGTGGCCTTGATCGATCCGGTGGTCGATTTCTCAGTGTACGACAATGATGGCGACGGCTGGGTGGATACGGTGTTCGTGATCCACGCTGGGCCGGGCGCGGAAGCCAATTTGGGCGACCCGGACATGATCTGGTCGCACTCCTGGGTGACCCGCAACCCACCGAATCCCGACGGTGTGTGGGTGGGGTCGTACACCACCGAGCCGGAATACGACAGCGTCGTCAGCGCGCTAGCCAGCGATATGACGCATGGTGTGTTTGCCCACGAGTTGGGGCATGCGTTTGGCTTGCCCGACTTCTACGATATCGACTATTCCTCTACGGGGATTGGCGATTGGGGCTTGATGAGCGGCGGGTCGTGGAACGGCCCCGCCAATAAGGGTGGATCCCCCGCGCTGCCGAATGCGTACTCGCGCGAGTTCCTGGAATTTGGCGTGGTGCAGAACATCACGGGATTGTATGGCACGTATACGTCCAATAATGTGCAGGCCAATTCAACGAACGCGATTTACCGCGTCGATTCCGGGCAGCCCAACGAATACTGGCTGATCGTGAATCGACAACAGACCGGGCATGATACCTATCTGCCCGCTAATGGGATACTGATCTGGCATATTGATGATGACATCAACGCCAGTAACGCTGACGAATGTACGGATCACGACAATTCCAACTGCCCCGCACTGCATTACACGCTGGCATTGGAGCAAGCCGATGGTTTGCTGAACATGGAATGGGATGTGAATCAAGGGGATGCGGGCGATCCATATCCCGGCTCGTCTGGCAACCGTGATTTCTCGTTCAATACCACGCCCAACACGACCTCGTATTTCACCCCCGCTGACACTAACACCGCAATCCATACGATCAGCCCCTCAGCGGCGGCGATGACGTTTGTTTATGGTCCCGCGTTGCAACCACGTGTCAGCGTCGATGATGTGTCGCAGGTGGAAACAGACTCCGGGACCACGACGTTCACGTTTACAGTGACGTTGGACATCGCGGACGGCGCACCGATCACGGTGCAAGTGGATACTTCCGACGGTACCGCGACCGTCGCCGGTGGCGATTATGTGGCCGTCAGCGGCCAAATCGTGACGTTTGTGGCGGGCGACGTCACCGAGACGTTCACTGTAACTGTCAACGGAGATACGAACACCGAACCGGATGAAACCTTCTTTGTCAATCTTTCCAACGTGACCGGCAATGCCATCATCGATGATGGGCAGGGCGTGGGCACGATTCTGGATGACGAAACCCCGGACTGCACGCAGCCTATCCTGAGTGTCAGCGCACTTGGTTACTGCATCAACTGGGCGAATGTGACTTCACCCGGCGCGGATACCCTGACGCTTGGTGCGGACCTTACGCTCACGGCGACGCTGACCAACACCATCGACAGCACCATCACGCTGGACGGACAGGACACGTATTTCCTGGACGGCGGGGGCAGCTACCGCGTGCTGGAAGTTACCGGCACTGGCGCGCTGACACTGCAAGACGTGACGATCCAGAACGGTAATGCCGTTGGTGGTGCGGGCGTGTATGTAACCAACGGCGCGTTGACGGTTAACGGCGGCGCGTTTATCAACAACACCGGCACGACTAACGACGGCGGTGGTATCTTTAGCTTCAACGGCACAGTGGTGGTGAACGGCACGATCTTCACCGGCAACTATGCGTTTAATACTGGGGGAGCTATCGGGACCAACAGCGGCGGCACACTGAGCGTGACTGGCGCGACGTTCACCGGCAATATCGTGAGCGGCACTGGTGGTGCGATTTACAGTTTGGTCACCGATCTGGATGTGATCAACAGCACGTTCACCGGCAATAACAACACCGCAGTGTATGTTGGCTCCGGCACGCAGAACGACTTTGTGGGTTGCGCATTCACCAACAACACCGGTACGACTGGCGCTGCGATCCAAAGCGCTTTCGGGCCGTCATTTACCGTAAGTACCAGCACGTTTACCGGCAACACCAGCTCCAGTTGGGGCGGGGCCATCTACAACGGCGGCCCGCTGACCGTGACCGACACCGTCTTTGACGGCAACACCGCCAATTCTTTTGGCGGCGGCGCGATCTTCAGCTTTGATCCGCTGGTAATTTCCGGCAGCACGTTCGTTGATAACACCGCGAACACCACCGGGTATGGCGGTGGCGCGATTTTCACTGCGGACGCGCTGACCATCAGCGATAGCACCTTCTCCGGCAATACGGCCTCCGGTGGCGACGGTGGCGCGATCCTCGAATACTTCGGCGTGACCGTCAATATCCGCACGACCACGTTCTCTGGCAACGCAACCAGCGGCGACGGCTCCGCGCTGGGCACGGACTCTGGCCCTGGCACGGTTAACGTCGCGAGCGTGATTTTCGAGGACAGTGGCGCAGCGAATGACTGCGAAGCCGGGATGACGATTGTCGATCTGGGCTACAACCTTTCGGACGACGCCTCGTGCGGCCTGACGACGGGCAACAGTACCGCGAACATCGATCTCGATCCGCTGGCAGATAACGGCGGACCGACCGAAACGCACGCGCTACAAAGCACCAGCACCGCTATCGGACAGGTTCCGCTGGGCACGACGGTCGCTATTGGCGATCTGTGTGTCGCGGGCGGGCAGGATCAGCGCAACGAGCCGCGCCCGAATCCTGCGGGCGGCCCTTGCGACATTGGCGCCTATGAAGATGCAGGTGTTGTGCCGGAACTGAGCATTGACGACGTGAGCGTGACGGAAGGGAACAGCGGCACGACTACCGCGACCTTCACCATCACGGCGAGCGCGATCTCCGCGTCGAACATGACCGTGCAGGTGGACACTGCCGACGGCACGGCGACGCTTGCTGACGGCGACTATGTGCAAATCAGCGCCCAGACCGCGACAATCACGGCGGGCAACCTGACAACCACCGTCGATGTGACGATCAACGGCGATACGACCGTTGAACTGGACGAAACGTACTTTGTGAACCTCACCAACCCCGTCAACGCGACCATCACGGACGCGCAAGGGCTTGGCACGATCACCAATGACGACAGCGCCACGCTCGCCATTGACGACATAACGCAGGATGAAGACGCCGGAAACATGACGTTCACCGTCACGCTGACCGGCGATGTGGATACCGGCTTCTCGGTGGACTTCTCGACCGCTGACGGCTCGGCAACGACTGCCGACAACGACTACGATTTGAACACGAACACGTTGAACTTCACTGGCTCCGACACCGAAACACAGACGCTCATCGTGACGGTGAACGCGGACTGGACGTTTGAGCCGAATGAAGCGTTCAACGTCAACCTGTTCAATGTGCAGGCCAGCGGACGCGATGTCACGATCAGCGATGCGACGGGCGTCGGCACGATCAACAACGACGATACCAACTGTACCAACATCACGACCGAAACGGCGCTCGACTGGTGTATCCTGCGCGCGAACACTGTCGCGGGCACGGATACGCTGACGCTCGGCGCGGATATCACGCTCACGGGCGCGCTGACCAACACCATCGACACGGAAATCGTGCTGGATGGGCAAGGCTTGTACTATGTTGATGGCGCGGATGGCTATCAGGTATTTAATGTGACGGGCACGGGTACGTTCACCCTGGACGACGTAACGGTTCAGTTTGGACGCAACCAGCTCACAGATGGCGCTTGTATCTACAACGCGGGCACGCTCAATGTTACCAATGGCAGCGTGATTCAGTTCTGCCATGGAATTGACACTGGTTTTGTTGGCAGTGGTGGCGGTGTGTATAACGCGGGTGGCATGGTGACGGTGACGGGTAGTACGTTCAACACCAACACCACAGAGCGTGACGGCGGCGCCATCTATAATAATCAGGGTACGGTGAATATCTCGGCCAGCAGCACCTTCACGACCAATAGCGCGACGGGTAGCGGCGGTGGTATCTACAACTACGATGGCACGTTGACCATTGACGGTAGCACCCTTACCGGCAGCTTTAATGGCGGCATCGTCGCGGGTGGCGTGGGTGGCACTTCCAGTGTGACGGTCACGAATAGCACCTTCCAGGATACGATCTCCAGCGTAAACGGCGCGCTCTTGTCGATAAGTGGCAGCACG
>CBEVZO010000089.1:0-9148 GCA_965554365.1 uncultured Anaerolineae bacterium | reverse complement strand
TGTGTCGTCCGGCAGCGGCTCGATGATCTCGCGGTAGATCATCTCGCCTAATAGGGTTTCCAGGTGGATTTCGTTCACATCGTCGCTCAGCGCGATGAGTATCTCGGCTGTAAAGCCATCACCCAGCACAGACGCCACTTGCAACAGCGCGCGTGCTTCCGGCGACAGGTGATCGATCTGGCTGATGATTAACGTGCGCACATTATCCGGCAGCGTGTCAATCTTTGCGTCGGCTTTCAATTCGGCGCGTTGGGCGCTCACCATCAGATGATCGTCGTCGTTTAACAGCCGCAGCAGTGATTCGATAAACAGTGGGCGACCGTTTGTGCGCTGCCAGATGAACTGACGCAGATACGGCCCAATATCTTGCACGCCCAGGAAGCGGGCCGCCATCTGCGCGGTTTCTGCTTCCTCTAACTCGATGACATTGACTTTACGCCGGATGGGTAATTCAAGCGCCTCAGTGGGTTCGTGATTGATCAGTATCATCAAGCGCGCTTTGCGAATCTCATCCAACACGCGCCGTAGGATGTTCATCGTGGGCACGTCGGCGCGATGCGCATCGTCGATCACAATCAAAATTGGAGTTTCGTTGGCATACGCGCGTAAAAACTCGATGATGCTGTCCGGCTGGCTGATCTGTTTTTCAATGGCTGCCCAATAGGGACGGTCGTGTTCGATGGTTTCACGCGTGGCTTCGATCTGGTCGCGGGCAATGCCCCAGATGCCGGATGTGGCGAGATCGGTGGCAGCCTCTGCCATTTCGAAGACATTCGTTGGTTGTTGCGGATCGGCGGCTGGCGTATCGATCTGGGGTACGAATTCTTCATCATCGTGATCATCGATGCGCTCATAACTACCGAACAGGAGAACGCTCAGGATTGCTTCGAGGTCTTGCAATTCTAATTCGTTCAGGCGCACATGCAGCAGACGGCGTTGGCCTGCTTCGCTTTTGGCTTGTTCAAGCTGCAACAATTGCCAGAGCAGGGCTGCCCAGACATTTTGTGTCTGGATGTGGCTGAGTTGGCAGTTGGCCCAGGCGACCTGGAACCCCGCGTCTTCGGCGGCCTGGACAATCTGCTTTGCCATACGCGTTTTGCCTACGCCAGTGTCGCCAATAACCGCGAACGCTTGACGGCGGCGCGGGCCCTTTGCTTGCTGCAAACCGTAGGTCATGGAGAGCATCTGCAATTCGCGACCCACGAAGGGGGTATCCGATGTGGCGGACATATTCAGCACCGAGGGCAAACTCGCTTTAACGAGATGTGCCTGCACGGGCTGACTCTTGCCCTTCATCTGCATCAGTGGCAGTGCTTCGGTTTCAAAGTGCGGATTTACCCGGCCCCACACCCGCTGACTAATGAGGATTTGCTCCGGTTCCCCTTTTGCCATCAGGCGTGCGGCGAGATTCACATCATCGCCCATCACGGTATATTCGCGGCGCGATTGCCAGCCTACTTCACCGGCATACACTATCCCTTGTGTGATGCCGAGGCGCTGCGTGATATACGTTTCGCGGCGTAGTCTTTCGGGTAATTCATCCTGCAAGCGGGCGTTGAAGGCAGCTAACTGCCGGTTCATTTCGAGCGCGGTGGTCACGGCGCGTTCGGGATCATCCGTATGAGCTACCGGCGCGCCAAAGGTGATCAGCATCTTGACACCCGTTTTGTAGGGGTCCGTGCGTGTCAGTGCGCCGCCGTTGTTGGCGATAGTGCGCTGCATCAGGTTGTAGTAACGGTTTAGCAGCGAGACGATCAGGGGCATTTGCTCCTCGCCCCAGTCTGTGAGCAATTCCGCGAAACCTGTGAAGTGGTTGAAGATCACTGTTGCCGGGCGGTTACTCGACTCCATTTTGCCGCCGCCCGCTGCGAGCCGATCCACGACCTCTCTGGCGACGAAGCGCCCCACGCCGTCCAGCCGGTCGAGGTGGCGTTCGACATCCTCAAGCAGTCCTTCTTCGTCAAAGTCAAAGATGGCGGTCGTTTGGGCACGGCGGCGACGTGGCACAACGAACTCGTAATCGCTGAGTTCGTCGCCGAAATTGTCGACAACAAGATAGAAGCCATCGCCGATGGGTTCGGTCTGGAATTGTTCGCTATGCGTGTCGTTGAGGCCAGCGGTGATGATCACATCATCACGCACCCCGGCTTCTTCGGCAGCCATTGCCTGACCGGGCAGCCCGCCTTGAATGATGTGATCGCGCTGCACTTCGTTACCGACGACCGCCTCAAACAAATGCCCCTGACAGATGCCGATGGACATGGTGAGTTCCATGTCGTACTCGCCGAATAGTTGCAGCAGCAGCGGGTGGATGATCGGTTGGAACGTGGCGACCATTTCGCGTTGCATGCGTAGCCCGGTGCGGATCGCCAACGGAGACTCGTCACGACGACGCGGAGCGGGGAAAAACGCTTCGAGCGCGTCACCTGCGAATTTCAACAACTGGCCGTTAGACTTCGCCAGGATTTCGAGCATCTTGGCGAAAAAGTCGTTGATGATCCGCGTGAGAATCTCTGTGCCTTCGTCGCCGCCCACGCCTTGCAAGCGCTCTGAAAGCGATGTGAACCCGGACACATCTGCGAACAGAAACGTGCCGGGACGTAGGTCGGCGTAGTCTTCGGCGTAGAGTTTCTCGTTATCCGCGATGTAACGCGGCAAGAACGATGAAACCGCCTGGTGCAGGCTGTTCAAGCGCCGGATAGTCTGTGCCAGGGCTTGAGCTTCCGGCAGTTGGGCCACGAGGTCGGGCGGCACATAGCGGGTAAGGCGAGCCTGTAAAACGGGATCAAACGTCATAGGGTTATCTCAGCATGGCACGCAAACTCAGGCGTCACCAGCGAGGCGGCCAGTGAGTGCGGCCCACATGTTGACGCTGAGTTTGCTGCTGCGTTTATGGCGAAAATTGACACGGTAACGGATGCTGGATGCTTCGCCCAACACAATCAACCAGCCTATCGTTGTGAGCGCGTCCAGCGTAGCCCCCAAATCGTCCACTTCACTGTCTGCGAAATGTGTTTCAAGCGTTGTGTGTTCCACTTCGCCGGTGGCGGTGCGAGCCTCGCGCAGCATAAAAAACATGACTTTGCGCTGTGCGTCCGGCAGTTCGGTCAGGTCCAGCGGGGACAAGCCCGTTGGTTGATCATCCTTCAGATGGTCTTGTAACCGATCATATAAACCCGGCATACGCCTCGCTCCTGCTGGCTAATACAGTTCTGGAATAGCGATTGGCTCCGGGTGTGGTCGGCAGATACCGCACCAAATCACATCCGCAACCACAATCGCTTTGGGAGTCTGGTTGGCTCCAATGAAGACAGTCAGGAAAATCGGCATTTTAGAGGCGTGATCTTTGCACACAAAGCGCCCGCAAAACCGGCATGACGCTTGCGCATCTGCATCGCATACCCAGCATTTGGCCGCCATACATCCCTCGTTTTCGTGTTGCCGTGCTTAGAGTTACCTACCTACGCATTCGTATCGGTGTGGGAGTCAACATCAGCCTGATCCGTATCTTCAGGGGATGGCTGATCTGGATGTTGTTGCGATCTAGTATAAACGCGTTTACGCATTTTAGCAGCATTGGCCTGGAGGTCCTGGAAGTAGTCCGAGCCGGTAATTTCCTCGACTTCTTCCTCTAACCTGGACTGGTTAATCTCCACGCGCAGTTCGCGAATCTGTGCCTTAAGGACATCCTCACGCTGACGCACCTGGATCGCGTTTTCAATGGCGATGGAGGCTTGCGCGGCTAACGTGTTGAGTTGTCGTTCCTCGCGCTCAGTGAAACGTCCTGGTTCGCGATGCACCAGCATTAGTGTGCCGATCAAGCGATCCCCGAGCAGCAGCGGGATGCCGAGCAGCGAGTTAATCTCCACTTTATGCGTTTTGATCATGAATTCGCCAGTGACCGCTTGATGACCCAGTGTGCGATATAGCCCGTCCACGTTCGCTTCAACGGTGGAGGTTAGCAGCGATTGTTTAGTCGTCGCGATCATGCCGGTAGGGCCGTGTCCCACCTGATATTCGCGTCCGGTGGTGTTATTGAAATCCTGTTGACCGGACCACGCTTCCACGACCAGTTTGTTGCCTTTCAGCACCGCGACTTCTGCGGCGTCAAACTCGACGACCTGCTTGATCGCGTCGAGTACGGCCTGTACGGTTTGCTCAAAGTCGATTTTGGCGGTGATCGCCTGCCCCATCGCGTAGATCGAGTTGAACTCTGTGATGCGTGCCTGGAAGACATGCACCATTGCATAAAATGCCGTCACCATCTGTGTGACTTCGCTGGCCTGCGTCGTTTGTTGTAGCTGGATTAGATGCTGCTCGACTTCGTCGGCCAGTTCAACGTCTGCGACAGTGGCGATTGTTTCGGCGGTTTTGGTCACTTGTTGTAAGGGGATGCGGATTTCGCGTGTGAGCCAGGACGCAGCCCCGATAGCGAATCCGATGGTGATGGCTATGCCTACGACCAGCGCGATCACGTTCTCAGTGAGCGCAACTGCCACTAGCAGCGGGACCAGACCCGCGACCAACAGTGTGATTACCAGTCCTTGAAAGAGTGAGAGCTGTTTGAGCATGGAACCTCTCGCTAACTGTTACACGAGCATAATATTGTAGTTAATTTCCAGCGCCATCGCTTCTTGATTCAAATCCGTTTTGAGTTGTTCGACAAAGGCCAATATATCGCCCAGGTGTCGATCCATGTCAGATTTGGTGACGAAGGTTTGCACAACGTGAATGTTTTCGCCGGTCATCCCTGCGCGCCGTTCGGTTTGCGTCACGGTGTGCGTCGGATAGCCGCCCGCGCTGCCAAACTGCGCTTTGAGAAACATCAGGGTACGGTCCACAAACTGCTGCGGATCGATAGGCGTTTCGCTCTCAAGGGTGGCCGGGATATACACGCCGATTTGGTTGGTCCGGCCCAGGTGCTTGGCGAGCGTCACGGCGACTTCTTGCAGGGCTTGCGGCAGATTTTCACCGGTACATTCGCCTAGTGGAGGCAGTTGTCCCAGCCAGGGAACCTCAAGATCAGTTTCTTCAGGGGCGATGAAGTCATCAGTAACGGCCTGGGTGTGATTACAGACCACTGCGAGGCTGGTTTTCTCCGGGCGAATCGTAGCCGTGAGGCGTGCAAAGAGGGCCTTGAAACGCTCGATAGCCGTAGCGGTAGGCGGAACCACAAGGACGACCTGATCCGCGCGTTCGAGCATGTAGATCGTAGTTTCGTCGATGGCTCCTGTGACGCCGATTACGAGGTTCGTGTAACCGCTCATCAGCCGGTCCATAACCAGCGTGGTGCGTACTGCCAACGGTACGCCAGAGACGCCCTGTGGTACGAGGATGTCAAAGCCGCCTGGATGTTGGTGCGTTTCTGCTTGAGGTGCGAAGTTGAACTGTGTTGGCAGTAGACCGGGTGCGGGATGTTCAGTATAGACTGTAGAGTTTTGTGTGGCGTGAGTCAGTGCCATAGCCAGTGTGCTGCCGATGGTGGTGCAGCCGGATTGCGGTTCCACTCCGATGACCAAACACAGCGACGTTTCGCCGTGTTGACGTGCGCTTTGCGCTTCCATCGCGAGCAGGCGTTGCGCTAGCAGTTGGACCATCGCAATCGCCACACTGGGATAGTCTTTGAGCAGGGCCAGCATGTGTTGGCGGCGCATCACCAAGACGTCCACGTCGCTGAGTGCGGTGGCGGTGGCGCTGGCGGCGCTGTTTTGCTCAAACAATAGTCTGTATTCGCCCAGCAAATCCCCTTGCTTGAGGTACGCCAGGATTTGTGTGTCGCGCTTGCCCGGTATCAGGCGCGTGATGCCAACCACACCGCTTTTGATCAGATACACGCCGTCGCCCAGGCCACCCTGCCAGAGAATAACCTCATCCCGACGATATTGGCGTGCATCTAGTTTTAGGGCGATCTCGCGCAGATCGTCTTCGGGCATACCGCGAAACAACGGGACTTCGCGCAAGAAGACCGTGTTATCCAGGTCTATCCGTTCCCATATGCCTTCGGGCAGGCCGCGCCCGGCACGGCTGACACGTCCCCCAAACACCACGCGATAGAGGATTTCGCCTGCCACGAGGGCCTCTTTTACATGCCCGGCTTCACGCAGCGCAACCAGCACCGTCGTGAGTGCGGCGGGTTCAACCTTCAGCGCCGCGCGCACATCCTCAAACGCCGCTTGTTTGCGCCGTGAGAGAAAATTGATCACGTCGCGCTGTTCGACGGGCAGGTCCAGCAAATCCAGCGGATTCAGGCCGCTGTGTTCATCAGATTCTCCGGGTTTTGGTCTGGGGCGTGAGGCCCGTCGTCTGCTTTTGCGCGGATCCGGCTTGAGATATTGATCCAGCAGTTCATCATTGTTTCCGCTGTCGCTCATAAGACACTCCAACTGAATTAACTTGTGCTGACACTTCTACTTAGAAATAGAACGTCTAGTGAGTACCGATGTCAACACTACCTAGTCGGACAGCAGGTCGTCGACGATTTCGCGTATAGCCTGGGACCACTCGTGTTCTGGGTGCGTCACAGAGAAGACATTGCTGCTGGCGTTCGACGCCACATCTTCAGAAAGCGGCATCACCCCGGCGACTGGCACGCCGTAAAGCGCCTCGATATCATCGCGCATTTTCTGGAAATCAAAACGTGAGAGTGCTTTATTTACAACCACCCGCAGGTGAGGTACTTCGAGTTTTCGTGCTACATCGACCGTGACGGCTGTGCCCTGGAAATCTTGTTGATCGGGGCGCATCACGATGATCAGCGCATTGGAGATCGCAATCGACAACAGGGTTTCTTCGTTCAGCCCCGGATGGGTGTCGATGAACAAGAAATCCAGTTCCAAATGGGCCAGCAGTGTGTGGAACCCTTCGTTCAGCAGTCCTACGTCGTACCCTTCACGCAAAATACGGGCGATCTCGCCCGTTCTGATACTCGATGGGATCAGCCAGATGTTGAGGTCCTGCAAAAAGGCACGTTCGGGGTCCTCGCCCACCGTATCATGCAGCGCATACGCGGCGTCCTTGATGGGTGCTTTGCCCCACAAATAATCATTCAGTGACCGGTTGATACGTGTTTCGTCAAACCCGAACAGGACATGAATCCCTGGCGAGTTGATGTCTGTGTCTACAATAGCGACACGGTAGCCGCGCATGGCGACCTGTGTAGCGACGTTCGCCGTGATATTCGATTTGCCGGTTCCGCCGCGAAAGGAATGAATTGAGATGATCTGACCCATAAGGGGGTTCCTCCTAAAGCTGGTGGGCAGTGGATGCCATACTACATATCTTACTTGAGGCGGGTGAAATGAAGCAAGCTGTGTTATCGTTCGTCACTATGCCCAATTGTGTTTGACAGTGCCTGCCGGAGTGTTTATACTTTGCACCATGAACACATACGCGACACACACACACCTGCATCATCATTTCCATAACGCCCCAGGCCGACGGTCCGGTGGTGGCAGTTGGGTGTGTGCCTGACGCCAGCATTTTAGATAGACGTGTATGCAACGCCTTCCGGTCCACCGGGGGGCGTTTTTCGTTGTGCTATGTACGCCCGATGACCTGACACATGGAGATTAAACGATATGCCCGCTTCTGACCAGATTCGTATCGCGCTGCCCAGCAAGGGCCATCTTGGAGCCGACACACTCGAATTTCTCGAAGGCTGTGGTTTGCGCGTCAACAAACGTAACCCGCGCCAATATGTCGCTACCATTCCAGCGCTGCCGCAGGTGTTGGTGTTGTTCCAGCGCCCGCGTGATATTCCGATGAGTGTCGCGACGGGAGATGTGGACCTCGGCATTACGGGTCTGGATGCACTGCATGAAGTGCTGCCGGAACGTCCCGACACGGTGCTGGTGGTTCATAACACGTTGGGCTATGGAGAGTGCGATTTGGTGCTTGCCGTGCCGGATGATTGGGACGATGTGCAGTCGATGGACGACTTGCGCCGCAAAGCCACAACCAATGGTGCGCTGCGCGTGGCGACCAAGTTTGAGAACAGCGTCAAGCGGTATCTGGCGGCTAATGGTTTGGCGGATGTGCGGGTCGTGTATGCTGACGGCGCGCTGGAGTCTGCGCCCATTGTGGGGTATGCGGACTTCATCGCGGATATCACCAGCAGCGGGACCACGTTACGCGAAAATCACCTGCGCCCGTTGGATGACGGCATGATCATCAAGTCGCAGGCGGTGTTGGTCGGCAACCGCAAGGCGTTGGTGTCCCGGCCCGATGTGCTGGCGACCACGCGGCAGATGTTGGAGTTCATCGAGGCGCATTTGCGGGCACAGGGTCAGTATATGATCTTCGCTAACATGCGCGGCGTCTCGGCGGAGGATGTCGCCGCGCGCGTGTTCGCCCAACCGGGTTTGGGCGGCCTGGAAGGACCGACGATTGCGCCGATGATCACGCGCGAAGACCCCGGTAGTTGGTGGGCGATCAACATCGTGATCAGCGCCGCGCGACTGTACGAAACAATCCGCCAGGTGCGCGCGATTGGTGGCAGCGGCGTCGTCGTCACGCCGATCACCTACATCTTTGAAGAGGCCCCGGAACGGTATCAGCAGTTATTGGCAGCCCTAGAAAGCGAGTCTGTAGCAAAATGAGCAACCTGCGTATCTACGATGATCTGACCGAAGCCCGCGCGACCATTCTCAAGCGCCGTTCGTTGCGTGACTATGATGTGCCCGCGTGGTTGGAAGAGAGTCTCGCCGAGTTGTTTGGTGAACCCGTGTCTCCCGCTGAAGCCGTCGCGCGCATTATCCAGAGCGTACGCGAGGGCGGCGACGTGGCAGTGTTGGACTGGAACCGGCGCATCGATCAGGTTGATCTGGACGCGCTCGCCGTGCCGGAAGCGGAAATCAACGCCGCGCTGGACGCTATTCCGCAGGATGTGGCGGATGCGCTCCAACTGGCGGCGGAACGCATTCGTGTGTTCCACGAGAAGCAGCCTGTCACGGGTTGGATTGATGCGGGGCAGGAGGGCGCTTTGGGGCAGCTTGTGCGCCCGGTGGACTCGGTGGGCGTGTATGTGGCGGGTGGTACGGCTCCGCTGCCCTCGCCGCTGCTGATGAGCGTGATCCCCGCGCAGGTCGCAGGCGTTGAAGAAATCTACGTCACTACGCCACCCGGTCGCGGCGATGGCGGTGTTCCCGCC
>CBEVZO010000088.1:0-9168 GCA_965554365.1 uncultured Anaerolineae bacterium | reverse complement strand
TCAGTGAAAAAGCCGGCGTACTGGGGTTGGGGGCGCAGGTGCTGCTAGGTAAGCTCGAACTGCGGCGCGGTGATCTTCAGCGGGCACACGCGATTTTGCTTGATCTTGTTGAGAATCCCGATCCGTTGGTGGGCGAGGGGGAACTTGTTTCACCGACGTTGGCGCTGGTACGCTGCTGTATCGCGGCGGGAGAGGTCGCTGACGCGAAAAGGTGGGCCAAGCGCGCCGCCCGTGCTGTGATGCGTGTGCAGTTACCGCTGTTGTTCCCGCTGGCGGAGATTGCCTGGATGCTGGTGCGTTTGGCGGAGGAACAGTACGCGGAGGTCCAGAAACGGTTGCGCTACCCGCTGGAATATATGCTGTTGCTGGAAGATATATCACCGCAGGAGATTTTTGTGCTACGGGCGGCGGCGGCGCGTGGTTTGGGGGATGAGGATTGTGTGCAGCAATGGTTGACGCAGGCAGGCGACACCCTGCGCATCCAGGCGGAAGCGATTGCCGCTGAGCCTTCCAGCGCACCGTATCGCGAGTCGTTTTTGACGCGTGTGCCGCTGCACGATTTCATTCGTCACGCGTTGGATGGTGCGGACTGGCAGCCGGGGGATGTGTTGGTGTACTAGGCGTGGTGCAGGTGCATTGGTCACGCTGTGGTCACGGTGTGCGGCTAAACTGGGGCAACTATTGGCTATGAGTTTCTCAGGACAAATAGCATGAAACGCACATCTGGCGCATATGAGGCAGCAACGTTTATTGTTCGTTTGTGGCGTGAAGTAGATGATCCGGTTGACAGCAGCACTGGCTGGCGCGGAACCGCCGTGCATGTGCAGACTGGCGCAGAGCGTGGTATTCATGATCTGGCGGCGTTAATGAGTTTCATTAACGCCTGGACCGACGACTCTGACGCTGATGCACCTGAACAGGACTAAGCCCATTGCTCACAAGTTAAGGGTTTTTGAGGGGTGTCAACCCCAAAATTGACCCAATTGATACGGTTTGAGGCAGTCCATCAGTCACTGGCAATGGGAATTTCACTATCATCGCATTGATTGAACGCTTCACAAGGCTGCAAACGAACCGTTAAACGTCATTTGACCATGAAAATCGGGATTTGATGTCAGGAAAAAGCGCTTCCACGGAATTCTTGACAACTTTGAAATTTGCTTAACTTGTGAGCAATGGACTAAGCCATTAGCGGTTAGCAAAAGACACATTCATGTCAACAACGTTGCATTGCGTCGTGAGGCATGGATTTTTGCTAACAGCTTACCGCTAATTGCTAACGGCTGTTTGCTTAGGCACGTTTAACGTTGCCACAATGTCGTATGCTCGGCTGCTGCAAGTGTGAGCAGCATTAATTGTTGCATCCCGGCGGGAATGGGAGCCGTCTCAATGTATTCATCCAGCCGGTGTGCTTGTCCGCCGTGCGAAATGCCGATGGTCACGGTGGGGAGACCCTTCGCCAGCAGCACGTTGGCGTCTGTGCTACCTGTTTCGTAGATCGGGGTGTAATCAATTGATTCCAGGGCGGCGGCGGCAAGCTGCACCAGACCGTGATCGGTGCTGATCTGTCCGGCAGGACGGTCGCCTACCACTGCGATCTCGAATGTCAACGGGGGTTGCTCAGCATCGGCCACAAATGCGCGCACGCGGTGTTCCAGATCGGCTAATGTCTCTGGGGCTGTTGAACGCAAATCGAGATACAGATCGGCAGAAGTTGCGAGGCTGTTGACGGAGTGTCCGCCGTTGATCAGCCCGATGTTGTACGTGGTGCGGGGCTGTTGAGGTGGTTCCAGCGCGATGATCTGGGCGCTTACCTGGATCAAGCCGTGAATAGCGTTGGGTTGCCCAAAATGCAGCCAACTATGACCGCCCGGCGCGCGACAGGTGATGTGCAACCGGCGTACAGCGATCCCTGCATGGTAGATGCGTCCCAATGCCAGGCCCTCGATCACAATCGCTGCGCCCAGACGATCTCCGAGTTGATCCCACACCGCGCGAATGCCTCCCAGATCGCCTAAGCCTTCCTCCCGCGAGTTTGCCACAAACCAGATGTCTGCCGCAGGATGTACATCATGTGCGTGGAACATACGCAGTAACGCCAACAGTGCCGCGACGCCCAGGCTGTTATCGCCTAATCCGGGGCCGTAGATGCGCTGCGCTTGGCGCTGGATCGCCAGATTTGTTGCGGCGGGAAACACGGTATCTGTGTGCGCTGAAACCAACAGGGCGGGATGTTCTGGCTGGCGGCCCGGCCAACGTCCATACACATTATGCACGGCGTCGGTGGCGATGTCGCGCAGTCCATAGTGGCGCAACTGTGCGGCGACCCATGCGGCGCGTTGTTGCTCATGAAATGTGGGTGCGGCAATTTGTTGGATCGCGATTGCGTCCTCAATGATTTGTGCCGCATCGAGATGTTTGTGTAGTGTGCGTGCCAGCGGGGTTTGGCGCAGCGTGTGAATGATCTGTGCAAAGGAAGTCATGAGGTTTCCTGAAAATGTCGTTAATCGTGGCTAAAGTACTGTAAAAAGTTTTGATTTTTGGTATGATGAGTATACCCTTTCAGCACACTACATAACATTTCTTATCGCTGGCGACTTTATGACCGATGGTCTGATAAACATTATCCCACACGGCGCAATATCGCGTGGGATATGTGGGAAAACTGCATGTGCCGAGTCTTAAGACCGCGTCGCACCCAGCATTAAGAAAATGAACGAAAATCAACCTGCCGCCTACCCCCGTATCTGGGAGTGATGTGGTAAATATACCTCTACCCGTACTGTGAGCCAGTGAGTGTTGAGTTTGCGTAAGTACATTTGCATGAGGTGTTAGGAAACATTAAAAACTTAGTCTGGCTGTGAGTTGTCAGTCTCGGCAATAGGCATATAATCAGCGTCAGGTATCGTAGCATCCGTCGGTGTCATCACCTTGTTGTAAGTTCTTGCCAGGGGACGCAGGAATATGATGAAGTCCACCAAAGTCCTGCTGATCGAAAGTGCGCGCCAAAATGGCACGGCGTCGTTTGCTGCGTCGCTTAAGCGCAAGAAATACGATGTACAGATTGCGTACTCCGGCAAGCAAGGGTTAGCGCTTGCAGAGGGGCGGCATCCTGACGTGATTGTGTTGGATGCGGCTTCGCTCCGTACGTCTGGCGACCGGATTTCGAAACGTCTGCGTGAGACGTTGGGCGATCTGCCGATTATTCATATTCGCCCCCCTGATCTGTCGCCGAGCAGCAGCCCCGCTGATGTGTTGTTGACGCCGCCCTTTACCGCGCGAAAACTGATCAACCGCATTGAACGCTACGTAGCTGCGTCGGAAGATGACGTACTGCAAGCTGGGCCGTTCACGTTGAACGTTGAGCAGAAGACGTTTGTTTCTCCTTGGAACGAGAAAAAACTGACGCCTAAACTGGTGGCGCTAATGAAGTTATTCATGCAGTATCCGGGGGAAACTCTGGAACGCAAAGCCATCATGCAGACGATCTGGGATACGGATTATATGGGCGACACGCGTACGCTGGATGTCCATATGCGTTGGTTGCGTAAAGTGGTGGAGCCAGAACCGCGCAAACCCAAGTATCTCGTGACGGTGCGCGGCGTAGGGTATTGTCTCAAAGTGCCAGGCACGGCGAAAAAATCTAGTAAACGGAAATCAGAAAAGAAAAGCGATCCGAAGAAGGTCAAAAGCAAATCTTCGGCGACCAAAGCGTCGGACTCTGCGAAGGATAAAGCCTCAGACGCGCCATCTGCCAATGCGCCCGCAGCACAACAAAAAACCAGCCCTACTCAAGACGCAGGGGTCTGAGTGATCACTGGTGGTGGCGGAAACTACACGCGCACGACAAAGACAAAAAGGCCCCCAAACCTACGGGATGCCTCCTGTCTGTATGCATTGTTTGCGGATCGCGGCAGCAATTAGTTCTGCTGTTCCAATTCTGCGAGGCGCTTCATCAGGTTGCCCTTACGACGCGACGCATTGTTTGGGTGCAGAACCCCTTTGTTTGCTGCCTTGTCAAGTGTGCGCACTGCATCGAGGGTCGCTGTGCGTGCTTCTTCAACGTTCCCTGCCGTGATGAACATTTGCGCTTTTTTGATCTCGGTGCGGGCGCGCGAACGCCACACACGGTTGCGCTGCTGTTTCTTTTCGTTGCTGCGAATGCGCTTGATAGCAGACTTGTGGTTAGCCAACGGTAAGTCTCCAGGTCTATCACATAATCAAGGTCAAACAGGAAAACATTGTACCAGAGGCGCGGAGCTGTGTCTAGACTCGGCGATAGGTTGGTGTATGGTTGCAACGGACTCGTTATTTTTAACGTAGTTGATTAAGATGGGAGTGTGTATCATACCCCCTAAAAAATGGTCTCTTGTGTTGGCGTGCGCGTGGTATGATGGTCCTAATCAAAGGTGACACACCATGTTTCGACACAGTAATCGTGGTACGGTAGTCTGGTTATTTATTGTTGGTCTGGCCCTGATCATGACGCTCATGGCGGGCAGTGTTTCGACCGCTGTGGGAGCGGGGTTGCTGGCGGCGTATATGGGGCTGGTGGTGATGCTGGCGCGCGATGTGGAGTTGGGCGCGGTGTTCTCACAGTTGCCCAATCTGCGCACACATCCCCAGCAGGAGCCAACGGCTATTGCGCAAGAAGCAGCGTCCCGCGCACGCAGGTATCGCAATTTTGACGCGGCGATCCGCTTGCTGGATGTGGGACTGATTGTAGATGAGCAGCGGCCCGACGGTATGGCGTTACGACGCGGACGTTTTATCTCGCTCGATGATGAAGGGATTCGTCCCTTTGCCATTGTGGATGTCCCGGCGGGATTGGCCGGACGTATGGGGCATGTGCGTTTTGAGCTACGTGATGCGACAGGGCAGTTGCAGTATGTGTATGAGGAAGAAAAGTGGCTGCAACCGGGCGAAAATGTACTGCTGCCTGATTACCGGTTGCCGGTGCGTAAGAAGGCGGACGAACTCAATGATGGGGGCTGGTCCGCCCATGTGTTAGTTGATGCGGGGGTACTCGGCGTGCATCACTTCAACGTCTCCGCTTCGTTGGAAGCACGGCGGCGCAATATTGGCTCGGACGGTGAAATCTTGCGTGAACGGGTATGGCGCAATCAGGAAGAAGACGAAGCCTTGCCGCTGAGCCTTGAGGAACTACTGCGCCAACAAAGCCGTGCGCGACAGCAAAACCGCGTGGCAGAGTAGGCGCGGACGGCGAATCTCATGGATGCGTTAATTCTTGTACTGGTGCTGTCGTTGTTTGTTCTGTTTCTGGCGGGGCTGTTTTCGGTCGCGGAAGGGGAACGAAATCCGCTGACGCGTTTGCGACAGTCTACTCCACCACATCGTAAACAAACACGTGTTAATGCGGCGGCGCGGCTAGCGATGCAGCGCGCCGAATATAAAGGGGGCGCTGCCTACATTCGGATGAGCGATGTGGGGTTGCTGGCGTATCGCGCATCGGATGAACCGCGTCTCGTGCGGTATAATGATGTGTTGATGGATACGCACTATCTGCGACCTTTTGTGACCGTGACGGTTCCGCATCAGGCGCGCGGCATAGTGCGCTTTGAGATCGTAGACGATAGTGGCCGTTTGCGTTATGCTGATGAGACACGGTACGACCTGGAGCGTGGCGACAATACACTACTGCCGGGCACATGGCTGCCGTTGCAGGACAAACGGATCAACCCGGCACACTGGCAGTTGCGTATTCTCGTGGGGGACACGTTACTGGCGATACACGAATTCGGTTGGCAGGAGGTAGGCGGCGGCGAGTTGCAGCGTTATGTCAAAAGTGACGGGGAAATCTCGCCTGCATTGCAACAAGCTTTGCACCAAACGGGGGCTGGTCAGTCGATGAGTTTGTCTGAATTGCTGGCCGAGCAAGAAGAATAGAATGAGGGGTAACACTAGGGGGTAGCGTGGCGGTGGGTGCGATTGGCATTTTATTTGACACACAGACACCGGAGAATTCACAATGCAAAAGCGTACACTTGAGGGACTTTTCCCCGCACTCGCGCGTATAGATTTTAGGACCGCAGCCTTTTTCGCGTTTTTGATCGCATTTTGCCTGTTTCTGATTGCGCTGGTACTCACCGGACACGTTTGGCGGGCGGTGGCTTATGGCGTGGTCGCGCTGTTTGCCTTTTTGGTGCTGTTGGCAGCGTATTTCTGGGGTTCGATGCTCTTTGGTGGCGCACTGGATGCGCTGATGCACCGCCGTACCACAGTGCCCTGGGAAATCGGCACGGATATGGATGTGCCGGAACATAATATTGATCCAGGGTTGGAATTGATCGCAGCGGGGATTTTGGTTTATCGCATGGGCGAAGTGCGGCCTCATGCCTATTTCCGCAAAGTGCCACTCGCAAATGTGCGCGCTGTGCGTCCGTTTATGGTGGCGCGGACCGGGGCGGAACGCACATATCAGTTTTTGTTCACGCTGAATGACGAGAACGAAACCAAACGTTATGGTGATGAATTCGCGTTCCGTCTTTCAGATATGCCCCAGGTCGTGATGCCGCCCGTGCGGTTGTTATTGAATCGTCCGCGTCGGTTGGTGGGTCAGCGGTGGTCGTTACAGGTACGGTCTGGCGTTACGGTCGTGACCACATTCCGCTTCATATTCGTGGAGGGCAGCGCGACTCCGACAAACGGGATGGCCGGGAGTGTGAACATCGATCCGCGTGACACTGCTAACACATTGGAATGGAAACAAACCCTGTTGCCGCAGTTGCTCGATGAAGCGGTAAAACGGGATGCGATGACGAATACGCAGGAGATAGAGTTGGAGGTGGTGTAGATGTCTAGAGCGCCCTGGTGGGGTTCGCCGCAGCACGTGTCGAATCGGCTGCGGTTGGAAGTGGAGATGATGCGCGCGAGTTTTGCCGACACGTTTCGGCTTGTAGTCCCCAAGCGCGGTGGTGAGCTGTATTGGGTGGGCGACGTAGAGATTAATCTGCGCGGCATTCCGCAGCGGGTACATATGCTCAAGATTGTGTATGTTGAAGATTATCCCAACCGCCCCGCCGAAGCGTATGTGCAAGAGCCGCCCGTCTACAGCGAAAAACACCAGTTTGAGGATGGACAATTGTGTTTGTTCAACCCTAAAGATGGTGTGACTTATGGTTGGAATCCCTCGACCTCGACCGCTGTCACGGTGGCAGGTTGGGCGATTCAATGGCTTTATGCGTACTACACCTGGCGTGCAACAGGCACATGGCCCGGCCTTGAAGAACGGGCGCGTCCTGTCAAGGGCGGTCGCAGACCCACTCGGCGGCGGAGGTAACGATGTCTATGCAGCTTCCTGATGTCCCGCGCGATGTCCCGCGCGTCATTTTTGCGCAGCGTGTGATTGACAAAATCGTACGCGGCGCACAGCTATACCCCGGCACAGAAACGGGCGAAGCGATGCTGGGCCTGATAGTGCAGCAAGAGGAACGGTTGGAGCCGGATATTTTTGTGCTGGATACGATTAGCCCCGGCGACGACAGTGTGCGCGAGTGGGGGATGTTTGAACACGGTGATGATTGGCAAGCCGAAGTGGGAAATTGGTTGGCTGAAAACTGGGAAGCCTTTCGCGACCTACGGCGGTCATCATACGGCAATGCGTTGGCAGCCAAGTGGGATGCGGCGTTGGTGCATGTCGGAGACTGGCACAAACAGCCCGGCGACATGATCGCCCCTTCTGGCGGCGATTTACAGACGGCGCGCATGATGATCGCCGACGAAGAGACCCCTATGCAACACATTGTTGCGCCGATTGTGACCATGTATCGCATCTCCTCCGCCAAAGGCGCGGCGTTAGCTGCTGACGCGGTTGTTGCACCGTCCGACGCGGAGTCAACTCTGGCAGAGCAGATACGTGCGGCGGCTTCAGAAAGCGCTGCGGCGATCAGCGAGGCCGAGGACACGGCATCCGACGCTGAGTCGATTGCTGAGCCGACTGATGAGCAGGTTATGGGCACGTCGCCCGCGCCTGTGACACAGCCGGATGAAGCCCCGAACACGTTGATCGAAAAGGTCGAAGAGGCAGAGTTGATCGTGCGGGTGGATTGTTGGTATATCAGCCACCGGCGGCAGCGATTCGTGCCTGTCACTCCGGTGGTGTGGCCCGATGAGCAACTTCCCAAGCTCCCACCGTTGATCTGGCATCTGGTGTATCCGCGCCGTTTTGAGCAAGAATACGCTTTGCTCAAAGACGCTGGATATCTGGTGAGCCAATATCGCTTTGACGCAGACGGCAAGCCACCCTATGAATCGTGTTTTTCGGTTTATAAACAGGGGCGCGACAGGGCGATTGTGTTGGTCACATCGGTGGATTACCCGAACGAAATGCCTGCGGTCCGTGTGGCGTCATTGTCGGCGGTGCATGTGGAAGATAACGAGGATTTCTTTGAGAAGTTGTATGCAGCCTCGGACCCGGTGCTGATGATAGACTTGCCGGAACGACCCTGGGATTCCAAATGGACGCTGCTGGAGTTGGTGTGGCATATCGAGAAGCGGCTTTTTAAGGATGGTGAAGACGGATGAACTGGGACCGGATTGAACGCTTATTAGGGCATGATGTGCTGGCCTACTTGCGGACACGCACGGTCGGTGTGGTGGGTGTGGGGTCGGGCGGCGGGTTTGTTGCTGTCAGCTTGGCGATGAGCGGCGTGGGGAAGTTTATCCTGATCGACAACGATCACCTTGAACCGCACAACGTGGTGCGTCATGTGGCCGATCTGCGCGACGTGAATCGCCCGAAAGTGGACGCGGTGGCTGATCTGATCCGCCAACGTAATCCCGCTGCGGAGATCAAAACGGTCGTTGGTAGCATTGAACAGCATCTTGATTTGCTGCCGCAGATGGATGTCGTGATTGCAGGGGTGGACGGTGAGCGCCCCAAGTACGTGATCAACCAGGCGTGCCTTGAACACAAGCGGACGGCGGTTTTCGCTGGCGTGTACGAACGTGGCGAAGGCGGCGATGTGTGCATTATTTACCCTGATGAAGGCCCGTGTTATGCGTGCTGGGCTGAGCATCTGCGTGACGGACTGGATGATGCCGCTAACGGCGAAGAACTCGATTACGGTATGATCGGGCCGGATGGCACGTTGGCAGCGGAGCCGGGATTGTGGCTGCATGTGGTACGTGTGGCAGCCACGCAGGCAG
>CBEVZO010000087.1:0-9219 GCA_965554365.1 uncultured Anaerolineae bacterium | reverse complement strand
TCACGGTGCAGTGATCTATACGGCGCGTCCGAGCTTGCAACCATCCGATCTGCCCGCTAATGAAGCACATGACCTTGCTACGCCCTTTGCGCCGGAGGCCGAACTCGCGACTGAATTGCTCGGTGTGAATGGTGCGCTGTCGCTAGTTGGGCAGGGGCGTGTTGGTTGGTTGGCGGCATGCAACGGGCGCAATCCCGCTGAGTACGTCAAGCCATCTCCAATACAGGCGCTCATGGCGATTGGCACGGCGGCGACCGGGCAAGAAACCGCGTCGGGACGGGCTGCATCTGCGCTTGCGGAACAGGGGAATCTCACCGGGCCGCTGGCGGAGTTACAGGGTCAGCCGGTACGTGTGATTGTCTGCGAGGATTCGACCGGCGGCATCCGTGCCACACGCGGCGCAGTGGAATTGCTCCGGCGTGCGGGTGTGGACGCGACGTTTGAGGCGGTCGGCATTTCGCCCAACCCCGACAAGCGCGCGGCACTGGCCCAACTCACGGATCAGGTGGTGGATGACATCAACGTGGGGTTGGCGCTGGCGTTGGGGTGGTGATGATCCAATCGCGATCAGGCTCCCGCTTGCCAGCCCAGCACAAACTGCCGTTGTGCATCGGTCTGCGGTGCTGCGCCACTCCGTCCGGTGCGCAGACAGTTGAGTTCATCGAGCGCGGCCTGTCCGGTTGTGCCATGCCGCGCTAACCAGCACCCGACCACCGTCCCCGTGCGCCCCAATCCCGCGAAACAATGCACATAGACTGTTTCACCTGCGTGCATGGCGGCGTCAATCGCATCCAAAATCGATACCATCAACTCGTCTGCTGGCGCGCCCATGTCGCGAATATCGAAGCGGCGATAGGTCGCCTGCACGCCCATCTGCGCCGTGACGGTTTGCAGCCATTTATCGTAGGAGTTCCCCATGCCGCCGCTAGCGGCGACACATCAAAGGGATGAAAATGTGCGAGGGCGACGTTCGCCCGGCCCACATGGACCGGGCTACATACAAGCCGGACCGTGAAACGGCCCTCGTTCGCCGCGCGCCAGGGCGCTTGAGCGTCCTTTGATTGTATGTAGCTGAGGGTTTCAATCCTCAGCGATTTGCGCGACCACAAATGTCTATTTTCAGAGGAGGGGCTGTGTTCTTTTTCGGTCAGGTCTACAAAGAACGTGATCCCCACCTTCAACAACCGCGCTAAGCGTTCCAACGCACGTTCCTGAATCCACGAAGCCGCGTACGGTCCTCCGGCTAGTTGGCCCGGCACAACCCAGTAGCTACCGGGAATGGGTTTGGCAGCATCCGTCATGCGCTATCCGCTCCTTCGTGCCACGTCCGCACCAACTCAAGCTGACCGTTAGTCTCCGGTGGTAACCCGCGCCGTTCCCCGACCATCTGGAGCGCCGTTGCGCCGTTCATGCCATGCCGCACCAGCCAACAACCGATCACTGTGCCTGTGCGCCCAATCCCCGCCTGACAATGCACATACACGACCTGCCCTGCTGTGAGCGCCGCGTCGATGGTGTCCAGTGTGGCGATCATTTGCTCGCGCGAGGGAGCGCGAAAGTCAATGATGGGGTGGGCATGCACCGGCACGTCTGCGGGTAGCTGCGCCGCGTATCGTTGCGCGCCGTCGCCGGTCAGATCAACGAAGCACGTCACGCCCGCGTCGAGCAGCGTGCTCAACCGCTCCACTGTGATGGGCGGATGCCACGACGCCGGAAACGGCCCAGCGAGCAGTTGATGTTCCTGCACCCAATACGATTCCGGGATTGGTCCGGCAAACGGAAACGGATCATTGGTCATATGGTGCGCCTCCTGAGATATTGTGTGGTCCGTGTTTGCATGATAACGTAAAATGCTCCCTGGCGAAAAGCGGTGTATGCTCACATAACAAAAAACCGCAGACCGGATGGGCCTGCGGCTTGTATTGCGTTATAGCTTGCTGCGCGCGTTAGCTGGTGACGACGCCGCGCTTCTGGATCGCCTGAGCGACCCGGTCCACTGCCAGCATATACACGGCGGAGCGCATGTCAAGGTTGCGCTGCTGTGCCAGTTCGTATGCCTGGTCGAAGCTGGCACTCATCTTTTTGTACAGCTTCGTGCGAACTTCTTCAATATCCCAGAAGTAGAACTGCAAGTTCTGCACCCACTCAAAGTAGGAGACGATCACGCCGCCCGCATTCGCCAGGATGTCCGGCACAACGTGGATACCGCGTTCCTTGAGGATCGCGTCCGCTTCAAACGTGGTCGGGCCATTCGCGCCTTCCACGATGATCGGGGCTTGAATCTTGTGTGCGTTCTGCACGGTGATCTGGTTCTCAATCGCGCAGGGAGCCAGCACTTCGCATTCCAGTTCGAGGATTTCGGCGTTGCTCACCGACGCGGCGGGACCATCGTAGCCTTCAAGAAATTGGGCGCGTGCGATGTGGGCGTCGATGTCGTCCAGGTCCAGCCCATCCGGGTTGTACAGCCCGCCGGTCACGTCGCTAATGGCGATGATGTTGCAGCCATGCTCGTCTTGCAGGATATGCGCCGCGTAGAACCCGACGTTGCCATAACCCTGCACCGCCACGCGCGCACCCTCTGAGGGCATGTTCAGTTTCTTGAGCAGTTCAATCGTCGCAATCGCCACGCCACGCCCGGTCGCCTCGGTACGGCCTTCGCTACCGCCCAGGATGATCGGCTTGCCGGTGGTGATTTCGGGGCTGAAGTGGCCCATATGCGATGAGATTTCGTCCATGAACCAGGCCATTGTCTGCTCGTTGGTGTTCATGTCCGGCGCGGGAATGTCGCGCTTGCCGCCCAGGATCGGGGCAATCATCTTGGCGAAACGGCGGGTGAGGCGTTCGAGTTCGTGCTGCGAAAGCTGCGCCGGGTCCACACAGATGCCACCCTTACCGCCGCCAAACGGCAAATTGACCGTTGCGCACTTGAGCGTCATCAACATGGCGAGCGCGCGCACCTCGTCGATATCTACTTCGAGGTGATAGCGGATACCGCCTTTGCTCGGGCCGCGCGCTGTCGAATGCTGGACGCGGTAGCCCTTGAAGGTCATGATATGCCCTTCATCAGCGACGATGGGGATCGTCACTGACATTTCGAGTTCCGGCTGACGCATGATTTCGGCGACGCCGGGATCGATCTCGAGCATTTCGACTGCCGCGTCAAACAGCGCCAACGCGGTTGCCAACATGGGGTTTTGTGTTTCAGCTTGCTTCACCATTTCTAAGTTTTTTCCTTCACTCTGGTATGAACATTCTTTGATCAACGGTACATGCCGCTGACCCGCGAACGAATACGAGTTATAGCTGCATCGTAACACCGTTCGATAGTCTCTAGCAACCCTCAACTTGTCATGTGTTCGGTGTGACTTTGTGCAAGTTGCCTGAGTACCCTCGGCACACCACGCGCTGACACGTAGAGGGCTGCCCGTTAATGCACAGGAATAGGGCAAAAATGATCATCAAAAGAACTTTGGCAGGCGCGATTTTTTCAGTTACAATTAAACCGGTTTATCATTTTTTTTGCTTTCTAGCACACAAACATTATAATAACTGGTGGTTCCTGTACTCAACATATGCTTAAGCGACGCTACGATCCTATGCTATTTCAACAGCTACTCACAACCTCGTTGCTCGCTGTGTTGAGTCCCCTTCGTCTGGCCGATCTGATGCTGGATCGCGCCGCCCATGCCGTACTGCTTACTATGCGTATGATCACTGGTGTTGTGCCGGGGCCAGTCCCCTGTTATGCTGACTCTGGTGTCATTATTTCCTCACATGTCCGGGAAGCTCCTGTACAGGAGAGGAAAGGAGTAGCCTCCGCCGATAAGAGCTGGAGCTGTTTAACTCACAGAACCGCATTGTTCGTATCGTAAAATCCAAAAAATGGAGAAACAACATGCAGAAGCGTTTGACTTTACTCTTGATCGTTGTCATGGTCCTCGGTGCGCTGCCCCTGACGGCAGGTGCGCAGGATGCTCCCCAACTGTTGATCTGGGCCGACGAGACGCGCGCCACCGTCATCGAAGACCTCGGCGCGGCCTTTGAAGAAGAATTTGGTGTTGAGATTGTGGTGCAGCAGATGGGCTTCGGCGACATCCGCGACCAACTGCGTATTGCTGGCCCCGCGGGCGAAGGTCCCGATATCATCATCGGCGCGCACGACTGGATCGGCGAACTGGTGACCAACGGCCTGCTGGCCCCGATTGACATGGGCGACAAGGCGGAGGAATTTGCACCCGTCGCGCTGACCGCCTTCACCTGGGACGGCGAGCTGTACGGCGTCCCGTACGTGGTGGAGAACATTGCGATGTTCTACAATACCGACCTGGTTGAGACCCCGCCCGCAACTTGGGACGAGGTTGTCGAAGTGTCCAAGCAGATTATGGAAGACGGCACGGCGGAATATGGCTTCGTGCGTCAAGAAGGTGATCCCTATCACTTCTTCCCGATTCAGACCGCGTTCGGCGGCTACATCTTCGGCCTGGACGAACTGGGCAACTACACCGCAGAAGACGTGGGTGTGGATAACGAAGGTTCCGTGGCCTCGCTTGAATTCATCCAGGGTCTTCTGGATGAGGGCGTGATGCCCAGCGGCCTCGACGGTGGCGCAGCGCAGACCCTGTTCCAGGATGGGCAGGCTGCCATGTTCATCACCGGCCCGTGGAACATCGGCGCGTTCGTCGAAGCTGGCGTACCGTTCGGGATTGCCCCGATCCCCGCTGGCCCGAATGGTGATCCTGGCCGTCCGTTCCTGGGCGTGCAGGCCTTCATGATCAGTGCCTTCAGCGAGCAGCCGATTGCGGCGCAAGCCTTCCTGACCGAGTTCGTGGCGACCGTTGACGTGCAGTACGCGCTCTACGAAGCGGGCGACCGCACCCCGGCGATGCTGGCTGCGCAGGAAATGGTTGATGATCCGTACCTGGCCGGTATCACGGCAGCCGGTGCGGTTGGTCAGCCCATGCCCGCCATCCCCGCGATGTCGGCAGTGTGGAGCGCCTGGGGCGACACCATCACCCTGGCGATGCAGGACCCCGGTGCGGACGCCGCCGAACTGGCGACGCTGGCAGCGGAAACCATCCGCGAGGCAGCCGCTGAGTAAGCGTCTGTAGCGCATTAAGCTAGCTTTATGACAGGGTCGGTGGCTAAGGTTCGAATCAAGCTACCGGCCCTGTTCCCAAAAGAGCGGATCATGCCACTGGTGAGCAACCTGTTTTCTGTCTTACGTATGGGTGGTACGCGGGTTTTGAGTGACGAGTTTTGAGTAGCACACTGGATCGCACACGCGGAGCTCATAATTCATCACTCAGAACTCACGACCAACACATGGATGACGCGCACGCAGGACCGGTTGTTCCGGTTGTTTACATGCTGATCTGACACCTCCCTCCAAAAACACTTACGACGCACAAGTTACGAAAGGAGAGGCGGCGCAGAGACTCCCTCAGACACAGGGCTGCGCTACAACTTGCGATGGCTACTGAGCAATCATCTTCTCCCCCGCCCGCTGCACCCTCACCCATTTTCTCTGGGGCATTGATCGGCATTCTAGTGCGCCTGGGTGCGCTGGCCTTGATCGATGCTTTTGCGATCTGGTTTGTGAGCGCACTAGTTGGGCAAGAAGAAATTATTCTGGCCGGGTTTATCACCGTGATCACGCTCGGCGTTAATGCCGTGTTCCTGATCGATGGGCTATATCCTTACCGTTGGTTTTCGCCCGGTTTGGCACTGCTGATTCTGGTGCTGATTTACCCGACCGTTTTCACCGTCTATGTCGCATTTACCAATTACCGCACGGGCAACTTGCTCACACGGACGCAGACGGAAGAAGTGTTCGACGACCGCCTGTATCTGCCGGAAGAAGCACCCGTCTACGAGTGGTATGCGTTTCGCTCCACTGACGACGCCGACACCTATGGCCTCTGGCTGATCCCAGTGGTGGAAGGCGCAGGCGAGACGATGTTCGCCGAGGAAGGCGCGGTCACGCTCGAAACAGAGATTGATCTCACCGGCTACGAGGTGGATGAGGACGGTGTACCCTCCGGCTTGCCGGGCTGGGAACGGCTGGAACGGCGTGAGGTGTTCCGTATCGCCGACAGTACCCTCAGCACGATTGAGTTTGGTGAAGCGGGCAATGTCATCAAATTCAACCCCAAGAACACACAGCAAGCCGGTGAATTCCAGCAGCGTTACACGTTCAACAACGATGGTTCGATGTTCGATGAAGAATGGGGTGTGTGGTACGAACCCGACGACGGCACATTCATGCCGGTCGCAGGGCCGTATATGGACGAGGAAGGTAACGTTGCCATCGCGCAGACGGATCGCGCGGGCAATACGCTGTACGTCGCGCCCTTGACGCGGTACACGCTTGATCCTGCTGGCACGCTGCTCGATACCGAAACTGAGGTCCTCTACGACCTGAACAGCGGCGGCGAAGCGGTACAGGGACCGTTCATCAGTCGCGCGGGCCAGATCGCCATCGACGGTACACTGGCCGAACCGCTGGATCAGTACGCGCTCAACGATGATGGCACGCTGCGCGATACGGATACGGACGTGGTGTATACGGTTGAGGACGGTCAATACGTGCCTGGCGCTGGACCATTGACCTCCAAAGACGACAGAGTAGCGATCAACGGCGACGCCGCCGTACCGCTGGAAGCCTACACCTTTGCTGATGCCCGCCTGACAGAAGTTGAATCCGGCATCGTCTACGAGTGGAATGGCGACGCATTTGCTCCGGTCGAAGGGCCGTTCACGGACGCGGACGGCAATGTGCTGGAAGAAGAAGATGGCGATCCAGTTGCAGCGCTGGCACAGTTTACGCTCAACGACGATGGCACACTGTTCGATGTTGACGCGGACGTGCTGTACGAACTGCAAGACGGTGTGTTCACTCCTATCGATGCGCCGTTCACGGATGCTGAGGGCGCGTTGTACTATGGTGCGACGACGGTGCTGCCCCTGACGCCGTATGAACTGCAAGACGACGCGACGCTGCTCAACACCGCTACCGATGTGGTGTACGAAGCGCAAGACGGCGTGTATACGCCCATCAGCGCCCCGTATCAGGATCAAGAGGGGCAGTTGGCGTTCAGCGCGGAGATTGTGCCGCCGATGGTACGCTATGAGTTGCAGGACGATGGCACGCTCTACGACACGCAGAAACGCTTTACCTTCGAGCTTGATATGGAAGGCGTCTTGCAGCCGATTGATGGTCCATTCCGGGACGCGGACGGGCAAGTGTTGGATACCGTCGCCCTGGATGAAGTCCGGCCCGGTTACTATGTCGTCATCGGCATGGAAAACTTCAAGCAACTGGTAACCGACGAACGCATTCGCGGGCCGTTTGTGCGCGTCTTCACCTGGACTTTCGCGCACGCGTTTTTCTCCGTGTTCCTCACGTTCTGGCTGGGGCTGTTTCTGGCGCTGTTGCTCAACGTCAAGTTCACGCCAGGGAGGGCGGTGCTGCGAACCGCGCTGCTCGTGCCCTACGCGATCCCCGCGTTCATCAGCGTGCTGATCTGGCGCGGGCTGCTCAATGACAACCTGGGCGTGATCAACAAGGTGCTGGTGGATATCCTGCCGATCAGTGAAGGACCACGCTGGCGCACCGATCCAATGTGGGTCAAGCTCGCTATTCTGACGATCCAACTCTGGTTGGGTTTCCCCTACATGATGCTGATCACGACAGGCGCGCTGCAATCGATCCCCGGCGACATCTACGAAGCCTCGAGGGTGGATGGCGCGAGTGCCTACCAGCAGTTCCGCTTTCTGACGCTGCCCATGTTGCTCGTGGCAGTGGGTCCACTGTTGATCGCATCGTTTGCGTTTAACTTCAACAACTTCACGATTGTGGAGCTATTCGCGGAAGGAGGCCCCCCACAATCGCCCGACACCCCGGCGGGACATAGTGATATCTTGATCACATATACCTATGCCCTGGCCTTTGGCAGCGGGCGCGGTGCGGATTACGGCTTCGCTTCCACCATCAGCATTGTGATCTTCGTGATCGTGGCCGTGATCACTTTCTTCAACTTCCGGTTCACGCAGTCCTGGGAGGAGATTTCGGAAAATGTCTAGCGTAGGTCATATTCTCGAAAACAAAATGGTGCGCGACCGGTGGCTGAACTACTTGCTGCGCATGGTGTTGATTGTCGCGGCGCTGGCCTTTGCGTTCTTCCCGATCATCTGGATCGCGTCGGCCTCGGTCAACGAAACGGGCACGCTCAACACGCAGCGCCTGGTTCCCCGGTCTGCCGGGACTGACAACTACAAAGAGCTGCTGGACAGCGAAATCCACCCCTTTGCGACCTGGATGTGGAACTCGATCAAAGTGTCGAGCATTACCGCAATTGTTGCGGTGATGATCAGTTCGTGGGGCGCGTATGCGTTTTCGCGCTTCCGCTTCTATGGGCGGCGGCGCTTGATGCTGACGATCTTCATCGTACAGGTGTTCCCCAACTCCCTGACCATCGTCGCGACCTTTTTGCTGATTCAGGCGATTGGTCGCAACATGGAGTGGATGGGTCTGAACTCACACGGGGGGCTGATCCTGGCATACCTCGGCGGTGCGCTGGGGATCAATACGTGGCTGATGAAGGGCTTCTTCGACTCGATCCCGCGCGAACTGGACGAATCCGCACGCATTGATGGTGCGTCGGACTGGCGCATCTTCTGGCAGATCATCTTCCCGCTGGTGCGCCCGGTGCTGGCGGTCGTCGGTATCCTGACGTTCATCGGCACCTACGGCGATGTGATTATCTCGCTGACGCTGCTCAAGGAAAAAGACGTACAGACGCTCGCCATTGGCTTGAATCGCTTCATCAGCGACGAGTTCAACGAGAACTGGGGCGTCTTTTCGGCGGGGGCGCTGATCGGCGCAATCCCCATCGTGGTCCTGATCCTGTCGTTCCAACGCTTCTTTGTGAGCGGACTGACCGAAGGTTCGGTGAAGGGCTAGAAACCTCAAACCCAACCTCACCCCCAACGCGAACTTGTTCGCGCCCCCTCTCCCGTCAAGCTGGAGAGGGGGAATCGTACCGCGCGGGGGCAAGGGGATAGGTAATCACAAAGCCGTTACCACATTTTTTACATCAGCATCGGAACACACGCCCCACCACAGCAACTATAGAACAGGATAGGACCTATGGACTTCATCTTTGGCACATTTGCCACTGACGAACTGAAAGTCGTGCATCACCGGACAGCCCGACGCGG
>CBEVZO010000086.1:0-9246 GCA_965554365.1 uncultured Anaerolineae bacterium | reverse complement strand
GAACGCTGCCATTATCCTCAGAAGTTCTCAGACGACAGCCTGCGGCAGTTGGTGCGCTATGACGACAACGAAGTGACCCAGCGTGCAGACATCTACTTGCTGATGCACACCGGCGGCGGTGGTGCGCGGGAAGGGCTAGGACGCGGGATTCACTGGCATATCGAGAACACGATCGAATACATCACGACCGATCCGGAGCATCAAGATATCCCTTGGGTGCGTGTCACGTATACCGATGGCACGGTTGAGGAATATACCGCGTTGGATGCCGAGATTGATATCGATGATCTGGACGACTATGACAAGCATCAGATGGACTGCATCTCGTGCCATAACCGTATCTCGCATCTGATCCCACCACCGCGCAACTTGGTGGACACTGCACTGGCGCGCGGTGATCTTTCGACCGATATTCCCTTCATCCGTGTACGGGCCGCCGAGGTGCTTGCCGCCGAGTATGATGACGAAGTCGAAGCTGAAGCGGCGATTCGTGCGATTGAGGCGTTTTACCGTGAGCATTACCCGGACTACTACGACACGAACACCGGGCAGATCAGGAACGCTGTTGCGGTGATCGAGGGACTATACGGTGATTACACTTATCTTGAGCAGGAGTTGGATTGGGAAACGCATCCCAACAACATTGGTCACCGCGATTCAGCCGGTTGTTTCCGCTGTCACGACGGGCAGCACTTCAATGCAGCAGGTGAAGCTGTGCGGTTAGAGTGCAACCTGTGTCACTCGATCCCGCAAGTTGTGGAGCCGGGTGTCATTGCGCCGTCCTTGCCGTTGACTACTGGATTGGAACCATCCACACACCTGGACTCGACCTGGATCAGCCGCCACCATCTGGAATTTAACTCGACGTGCGAGAACTGTCACACGACCGCAAATCCGGGTGGGATCACCAATGAGAGTTTTTGCTCTAACAGTGGCTGTCACGGTGTGAACTGGGAATACGCGGGATTCAATGCGCCGGCGTTGGCGGCCCAGTTGGGCTATGACCAGGGACCGGACGACACAGAAGACCCGCTGCCGATTATCGCGGAAGGCGAGACGATCACGTACCAGGTGTTCCAGCCGTTGTTCGAACGCGAGTGTGGCATTTGTCATGGGCAGGACCCATCCAAAGGATTGAGTCTGGTTGTGTATGCGCGTTTGATGGCGGGCAGCACAGAGGGTCCGGTGGTGGTGCCCGGCGAGCCGGAAAACAGTGCGCTCATCGCGGTGCTAGAAGCCGGACACTTTGGGAAGTTTAGCACAGCCCAGATCGCGCTGCTTAAGCAGTGGATCGCGGAGGGTGCGCTGGAAGAAACACCCAGCGTGCCGGAGGGTGAGATCGCAGAGCCGGACGCGGAAGACATCGCAGATGCCGACGCTGAAGATGCCGAGGACACCGGCGCAACTACTGACGCGGATGCGGTGTCGTATGCGGACCTGGAACCGATCCTCACCGCGACTTGTGGTGGATGTCACGGCGAAGGGGTGATGATCGGGTTGAGCGTCACGACGTATGATACGCTCATGGCGGGCGGCGACAACGGCCCGGTGGTTGAACCGGGCGAGCCGGAAAACAGTACGATCATCGCGGTGCAGGAAGCCGGACACTACGGGCAATTGGATGAGGAACAGATCGCGTTGCTTGAGCAGTGGATCGCGGATGGGGCGCTGGAAGAAGCAGCCAGCGCGCCGGAGGAATAACCGCGCACACCCCTCACACAACAAACCGCAGACCGGCTTGGCCTGCGGTTTTTGTTTTTCTGCGTAACCCTATGTGCTTTGTGCTTAAAGCATAGAGCTATAAGCTCGATCAACCGGATTCCGTAGGGGTAGGGCTTGCCCTACCCAGATTGGGTAACCCAAGGATTACCCCTACGAAAACAATCAACACATCAGCCCTGATTCTCTGCACTAGCTGCCATTTACACCGTTTTGCGCACGCGTCTGCAACTGCTGCACGGTCACGCCGTGATAGCCCCACGTACAGTTGATGTTGCACAAGTCATTCAGTACAGGCAGCGCCGCCGAATAATAGCCACCGTTGACGTAGTTGCGCGCGTTGATGAAGTTCTCTGCAAAAATCGCCTCGCCCAACAACCAGTCTGGCTCTACCGGACCAATCTCATCGGCACGCCGGATCAGGGCGATACCGCGCGCGAGCTGGTCTGTGCCGTCTTCGTTGGCCCCGGCGAGATACATGCGCCCCAGGATGGTCAGCGCATCCAGCAATCCTGCCTGGACTTCCGCCGGACGGTGTGTCGGGTCCAGCGCAATTAGTGCGTCCCACCATTCAATCGCGTCTTCATAGTGCGCGACACGCATCGCGGTAGATGCCTGCTGATAGTAATACTCTGGGTCTTGCAGCGGATCAAGCGTCGCGGTGGCGGGCTGCGTTGGCTCCGGCGTGGGTGTAACCGTCACGGATGGCTGCGGCGTGGGCGTCATGGTGGCTGTGGGGTAGGGCGTGGGCGTATAGGCGGCGATGGTGCGTGCCACAGCCAACTGCACCGGACTGTCCAGCGCGTACTGTGTGGGAGCTTGAATTTCCTCGACGATCCAGGCAAAGCGCGCGGCGGCAAGCTCGGCGTAGCCCGCTTGCAGATCGGATACGCCGGTCGCGTACTGCTGTGCGATGCCGGTTGCCAATGTTTGTGTTACCTGCGCATCGTTGGTTGCCAGCCCATCGCGATAGCCCGCAAACCCTGCCATGTTGACCATCATCAAGCACATGCACACTGCACCGAGCATCACAGTCGCCATCAACAGCGGTCGCCCCGGAGGGCGTTGATCCGCAGCGGGGCGCACGGGGCGGCGCGCCCACTCTTGCGGATCGGCCATCAAAGCGGCCACCTGATCATCGGCGGTCGGATATGTGTCTGTTTGTGGCGGAGCAACCGGCGGACGCGGTTGGGTATCGTCGTCCGCAACCGGCGGTTCCGTCAGCGGCCACTCTACGCCCGACTCCGACGGGATCGCGTCTTCAGGGAGCGGGGAGGGGGTATTGTGCAGTGCATCGTCGGACATACGAACGATCTCCATCCGGTTCAAAACCGGGCATCCAGCAGGGTATTTGCTAGGGGCATCGTGCATCAATCAGGGGCGATCAATCACCTGTGCCGATCGCATGATACAGCGGGGCGCATTATAGCGAGATTGGTGGGGGTTGTCCAAGACGCTTGCCCTGCGACCGCTACACGGCACGGCGTGGGGCCAAAATGGGCGCGTCAGTCGAGCAAGTTCTGCAATACGTCGAGGATTTCATCCAGCCGCACCGGTTTGACCAGCAGGGCGTCCACACGCTCTTGCATGGCGCGACGGCGTGTGTCTTCGTCGGCGTTGGCGGTCAAGATCACCACCGGGATTTTGCACAGTTCGGGTTCGCCGCGAATGAACTGGAGAATGTCCCAGCCACTGATTTGCGGCATACTGAGATCGAGGATCACCAAGTCGGGGCGTGCATCCTGCAACAGGTCGAGCGCTTCCGATCCAGTTGCGGCAGTTTTGACGCGGTAGCCTTCCATCTTCAGCGCCAGTGACATGAAATCACGGAATGCGTCTTCATCTTCCACAATGAGCAGGTCCAGCATAATGTTTGTCCACCCACCACCACGCCAGCACACAAAGTATTTTCATAGATGACACTAACAAGCTATTCTAGCATAATTCATTAAAGCATAAAATGATCACGCTGTATATAGCAGCCGTAAGTGAACCATAGGTTTTATGGCAAATTGAGGGTTTCGACAGTTCTGCCTAAGAATAGCATTAACTTTTGTGCAAAACATACAAGTCTCCCTTGTCAAATCTCATAAAACATGCCCGAAGACAGAGAGGGTATAGGTTCACTACAATGTAACCATCCGAGGTTTGCGATGGCGCAGGATCTCGGTGTACGTGTTTTTACACGACCTTAGCACGTTATGAGGGGGAAGTCTCATGACCGTTGCAGCACCTACCGCAACTGACCTAAAAACTGTACTCAAGCTGGCGTTGCCTGTGGGCAGCCGTCTGGTGACGGGGTATCCGAACACGCCGGTTAATCATGTGGCAAATCTGCGTATACGGCCTCCGATCTTCGCCGGGCTGGATCAACAAGACCTGATTCTCGTGTCCACCGAGGCGCTGTCCCACGCGCCGCATCCGCTGTCGCTGGAAGCAGTGATCGAGAAACTGTCCACGACTCCGGCGAGCGGTTTATGTGTGCAGGGCACGTTGACGCCGCGCACACAGCAGATTGCCCAACATCACAATTTCCCGCTGATTGCCCTGTCCCAACGCGCAACGCTGCCGCAGGTGGAACGCGCTGTGCAGCGGTTGCTCACCGATCCCGCAGCGCAGTTGGACCAGCGCGCGACCGAACTCCAGCATATTCTACAGCGTGCAGCCACCAGTGGACGCGGCCTGACCACGCTGCTTAACGAGATGGCGCGGATGTTAGATCGCCCCATTGTGGTGCATAACCGGCATGGGCAGGTGATCGGGCGCGGGCTGCCGAACGCACGCCGCCAGGATTGGGACGCTCATCTGGTGTTGGCGCGCGGCGCGGAGTTCATCCGCCGCTTTGATCTGGAAGATCGCGCGTATTATGAAGACAATTGGCAGGTGATTGAAAGCCCTGCCGGGATCACCGCGCCGTTGATCCAGGATCACATGCTCCTGGGGTACGTCTCCGCGCTCACCGCAGGGGATCGCCCAGACGATCTCGATCTGCGCGCGTTGGAGTACAGCGCGGGCATCCTGACGCGTGAAGTGGTGCGTCAGCGCCAGCCTACCGAGGTCGAAATCGAGTCGCCGCGCCCCGCGCGTGACTGGATCGCGGATTGGCTGAACGGCCCTATGGCGGACGATGCGCTGTTGGCGCTGCGTGCCAGCCGGGAAACGTTCGAGTCTGGGATGTGGTACGCGGTGGTGCTGTTCCACTGGGTTCCTGCGACTGAACGTTTTGGCGGTGCATTTTCGGCAGAGCGTATGGTGCGGATGCTGCAAAGCGAGATTCGCCAGCGTCGCATCAACGCGCCGGTGGGCCAATACGCGGATCGTGCGGTCGTGTTGTTCCCGCTGGATGAGCCGCAGCAAACACAGCGTCTCAAGCAGATCGTGGGCTTGTTGCACGGCGTGCTAACCGGGACTGTACCGGATGGGGAGGTCACGGTGGGCGTAGGTCGCCCGGCGATGGGCTTGACCGCGCTGCGGGATTCGTTCCGCGAAGCGGATCGTGCGCTCGCGCTGCCTACACGGCTGTGGGATGCTGCGCCGGTCGCGTTCTTCGGCGATGTGAGTTTGTACGGGCTGCTGCTGAACGTCAATGACCCGGAACTGCTGGCTCAGTTTGTGGCGCAGTGGCTCGCGCCGTTGGTGGAGTACGACGCCGAACACAACACCGAATTGTTGTATACCTTGAACGCTTATTTCACCAACAATGGCAACATGGCGCGCACCGCCCACGAGTTGAACATTCACCGCAACACGCTGGTGTATCGCCTGGGGCGCATCACCGAAATCTTGCAGCTTGACATGGACGACTCGAATGTGCGGCTGAACCTGCATCTCGCGCTGAAAATCCACCGTCTGCTGCACAGCGAGGAACCAAGCGGGCCGGGCATCTAAGGACGATGCTACGTCGCCCAACATAGTGACATCAAAATGGGGACACTTCCGCGCGGAGGCGTCCCCGTAATATTTGGTGCAGAATTGTGGTATTGCGTAGGGGCGCTGCTCTGCCGCGCCCAAAACGAGATAGACGACGTTGCCTTACCGCCGATATATGAAACGAGGCAGCTCACTCGCCCAGCAACACCGCCTCTGCTGCCTGCAAGACCTCGTCCTCCGGCGAAACGATACTCTCCACCGTCAGCGGCACAAAAATATCAGGGATCACGCCGACACCTTCGATCACCGTGTCGCCGGTTTCTGGATGCACCGGGCGTCCGGTGGGAATTTGCACGGTCAGGCCACCGGGGAGTGTGTACTGCCCATCACTGACTTCGCCCGCAAAGCCGCCGGACGGTGTATGCCCGACGATCAGCGCGCGGTCATCAATGGTCATGGCATATGCAAACGTATCACCTGCGCTGCCCGTTGACGCATCGACCAACACCGCGACTGGTCCAGCGTAGTATGGCGCTGTTGCCAGGATTTTTGCATGGCCTCGATATGCAAAACCGCCCGCACCATCGGCGTAATACAGATCGAACAAGCGCTGCAATGCGGGGAAAAACCGTCCTGCCATTGCCATCGCCAGGTTGAGCATCCCGCCAGGGTTCCCGCGCAGATCAAGGATGATGCCGGTCGCGCCCGCGTTAAGCAGGTGATGCAGCGCGCCCGCGAACAGTTGATCGGCGGCACTCACATCAGTGATGAATCCTGTGATGCGGATATAGCCCAGTCCAGAGTCGAGCAGCGTGTAGGTTATCGCGTCGCCCAACACCGCGTCACCGCCGAATGCTTGCAGCAGCCCGGTGATCTCCATCACGCGCGTAAACGACTGGCTGTGGGTTTCTCCGGTCGCGTGCGAGCGCCACGTAATTCCGACCTGCGAGCCAACCGGCCCTTGCAGCATCGTCGCGCCCTGCATGATGCGCCGCCCGTGTTCCGTCGAGGCGCTGCCGAGCAGCAACGGCGTGCTGTCGAGATAATCCAACGCGGGCTGATCATCGATCTGCACTAACACGTCGCCGGGCTGCATGTCCGCGTTGGCGGCGGGCGTGTTGCGGCTGACACCCGTGATGACGACTTCGCCCGCGTCAGTCACCGCGACATTCATGATCCCCGTGCCGCCCAGCAGGTAATTTTGCAGCACGGGTAGCGACACATAACCCACATGTGTATCGGGGATCAAGCCGCCGAAGCGCGCCATGATCAAATGAAAGTCAATATCAGATTCAGCTTGCGCCACCAGCGGCGTGATCTCGTCGTAGATTGCGTCCCAGTCGAGCGCTTTGTCTGCGGTGAAGGGGTACGTCTCGCGTGTGCGCGCAAAGAGCGACTCCCAGGCGGCGACATAACTCAGATCGCCGTAGTCGTACAGGTTCCCGAAGCTCTCGATCAGCGGCAGATCAACCGTGTCATCACGGATGAGCGTAAACTTCGGGCTATCCAACGCGATCACACTCCACCCGGCGGGCAATTCCAACAGCGGATCATCAGAGGTGAACGTCACGCCGTCTGCGCCCACGCCCGCCGGGAACGCTGCGCCGTCTTGCGCGGTCCACACGACAACGTAGCCGCCAATGACATTATAGGTCATGGGTTCCAGCCGTGTCGCGAGTTGCTGCGGGCCTTCGCCGGGATTGATGTACTCATCGCCCAGGAACTCGATGAAGTTTGTGGGCGCGAAGATTTGCACATCCGGCGGAGAAGCTGCATCACCGTCGAAATCGTTGAGTGCGCCGTGCGGGGTGTCGGGCAGGGTGAGCGTATACGTCCCGCTGATCACATCGCCCTCTAACGTACCCAGCACTTGCGTTTCCGGTCCCGGTTCGTAGTCGAAATCGCGCTGCACCAGCCCGGTAATGTCATAAAGCGCGATGCTCATGTCCGCGTTGGTGATCGCGTAAATGGGGTTGGTCGAGGCATAGCTGCCGGTGATCGTGTGCGTGCCGGTGTTGGATTGCGCGTTTGTCTGCGCATGGACCGCGAAGACGCTGAGGCTCAACGCCGCGAGCAGAATTATGCTACTAATAAGCCGTCGTCCGGTGCTGTTCATAGGGTTTCCTCACCGCTGTTGCCGTCGTGGGTTCCGTTACAGTGTATATAGCTTAAAGGTGATACGTTGTCCAATAGTGAATGTGTACTATGGTTTGTCTCTAATGCGCCAGGAACGCCCGCACCTGCACTACTGCCTCCTCTGGCGTATCTACGGCTACCAAATCCCCTGCATCGTGATACATTTCAAACAGCGCGCCCGCATCAAACGCCAGCAAAATTACCGGACGCCCACTCTTGAGCGCGTGCGCGATCTCGGAGAGTGTGCCCGCGCCGCCTTCACACGCGATCACCACATCGCTGCTAAGAACGTTGATCACGTTACGCGCCGATCCCATGCCGGTCAGGATCGGGATGTCGATATAGTTCGACATGCCCGCGTGATCAGGTGTGGGCAGCACGCCGACCGTCAACCCGCCGCCATCGTGCGCGCCGCGTGCCGACGCCTCCATGATGCCTGCCGCACGTCCTCCGTTGAGCAACACCCATCCCGACTTCGCGATCAGGAAACCCACGCGGTACGCATGGTCAATTGCCTGTCGTGAGGCGGAACTGCCGCCCATCACACCGATTATCGTTTTGCGCATGGGATCACACTCCCTGAAACACTACATCGCCAGCGTCAGCAGCAGCCGGTCCTCTGGCTCGCCGAGCCAATCACCGATCACCATCCGCACGCGAGTGTAAGCGATCCGCATCCGCTGTGTATGCATGGCTTGCAGCAGATCGATCTGTCGCGCATTGACGGGGAAGATCAACCCGCGCTTGCCGAGACTCTTGGCATATGTGCCCATCTCGCGTAGGATGACGGGCCAACGCTCGGCGACTTCTGGAATGCACGCCGCCGTCTCGACCGTGAGATATTCTTGCATACTGCGCAGCCGCCGCGAGCTGTGTCGCAGCGCCGCGAATGCTATCGGTTGCCCTGCCTCTGACCAGATCAGCGTGCGTCCGGTTTCCTCGTCCGCGAGCCACTGTGCGGAGGGGGTGGGGTCCAGACCGGGTATGATCTGCGTCGCGACCTGGTGCAGATCAGGACCGCCCTGCCAGACATCGTAGTGCGTTTCGGGCGCGGGACGCGGCAAGCCCTGGTACGCAAACGTGAGATAGCGTGCTTCCATGCCCATCTCGGTATACAGTGCGAGATTTTTGCCGCTTTCGGGCATTGTTTCGAGCGCCAACGTGGTGCATCCGGTCTCACGCAGCACATCCAGCCCGGCAGCGATCACCGCGCGCCCCAGGCCGAATCCCTGGCGGCGCGGACTGATGCCCAGCGTGCCCAACCAGCCCAGTGATCCCCAGACATGCGTGAAGCAGTAGCCGACGACTGTGCCCACTGGCTGCTCGATCACCACGCCGGGATGGGGACGGCGCACAGCAGCGTTCATGTTCTGCGGGGTGCGCAGCGGATAGGCACGCGCGGTCTGGTGTTGGTTACGCCGGTATGCGCCGAATGCATCCCGGTCGATGCGTGTCACGGCTTTGATGTCGGCGGTTGTTATGGGCCGGATCAGATGTTCAAGGTCATAAGCTGGTGAATCG
>CBEVZO010000085.1:0-9280 GCA_965554365.1 uncultured Anaerolineae bacterium | reverse complement strand
GCCGTGCATTGAGCGCCTGCACCAGCGCCACGTTCGGATCGACCACCGTCGCGAACACGTAACGGTTGGTGGCCGCGAGCGACGATATCCCGAACACGTCCGCACGGCGCGCCAACACGCGCACCTCACTCGTGACCAGATTCAGGCGGTAGACGGCGACATCCGCGCTGTGCAGATCAGCGGGAAACGCGGTTTCGGTCGTGAGCAGCAGGGGCGTCGTGGGCGCAGTCCGTGTGCTGATGTAGAGATACGTGTCGTCCGGCGACCACGCGACACGCTCCACCGTGCCCGCAGTGTCCAGCGCATAATCACGCACGCCGCCTGTGATCAGATCAATCACGCGCAGCGCGCCGGTGGTGGTTGGCCCTGCGAGATGCGTGCGCGTCAGGTTCAGCGCCGCCGCGCCGGGGATGAACTCCGCATCGAAGATCGCGAATTGCGCGGTACGGAGGTCGAGCATTCCGAGTCCCGGCTCCGGGAAGCAGCACGTCCCGAAGACGTTGGAGCCATACGTCGGCCAGAGGTGCGGGCGACCGGGTCCGAGTAAGCCGCCATCACGCGCATACAACGCCGCTGCAAACGCGATGTCCGCGACCGCCGATGTGGCGTCAAACTGCCCGAAGTAGCCGTCAAAACGCCCCAGGCCGCCGGTGTCGTGCAGTACCACTTCGCGCAGCGGGAACGCGACCTGTTGCGGTGCGTCCACGTCATCGCCGTCAGCGGGAGCCGCGTCATTCTGCACGGCGGTGGGTTCGGTGGTGTCGAGGTAAAACAGCAGCGCGGCGTCCTGGCTGATTGTCAGCGTGCGCCCGTAGTTGCCGGGGATCATGACCGCTGGCCCGCCGCTGAGTCCGGCCTTAAACAGCCCATCGCTGCGCGCAATGTAGAGCGTTTCTGCGTCTGCCGTCCAGAACAGCCGCGCCCCCACGCCGTAATCGAACGCCGGTCCCGGCTGGCTGAGCGCGTTGCCGTCCGTGTCCGCCAACGTGAGCGTGTCGCGCCAGACAAACGCCAACGCTATGCGCTGATCGGTTTGCCCCTGTGCGGCGTGGAGTCCCGGCAGAGTCAGCGCCAGGACGATCAGCACACAGGCGACCAGTATTCCGTGTCTTCGTCTCATGCTAGCTTCCCTACCGTTTCGCACGTTCCTGTTTGAGCTGGTTTTCGATGGCTTTGCGGTAGCGGCCCTGCACGCGCATATACGCCAGCAGCAACCACAAAAATGCGACGCCGAGTACGATTATGCCGATTGAGTCGATGTGACCGTTGTCCTGTGCGTGGAAGATGGCCCAGTTCGGGGCGTTGTGCTGGGGTGTGGTGTCCATGTGGTTTGCTCTCTGCTATGTGGTCAATGATTATGCTATGGTTGTACCCACGCGGCGGTTTTCGCGCAAGCGAGTATAATGTGCAGTGTAGACGGAAGGAACGGAGACGACCATGTCTAACAGATTAACGCGACTGAAGGTACGCAACTTTCGTTCGTTGGCAGATGTTAATGTCACACTGGGGCCGCTGAACGTGTTGTTTGGGCCAAACGGCGCGGGCAAATCGACGCTGCTCGACGCGATATGGTTCATCCGCGAATGTTCGGAGCGTGGCGTTGACGAGGCATCTTCCGCGCGGAATCATGGCATAGGCGCACGATGGTTCGGGTCTGATGATGATGCACCGATTACCATCAGACTCGAAACCGCAGCGCTTAGTTATGAAATCATGTTTGGCTACTCATCAGGGCGTATTGAGCCATTTGTGGGCGAAATACTAACCACTATTCCCGAACAGGAATTATTAGTAGACCGCGTTCTTGGCAGCAACCGCGCCACATTTGCTAATGCGCCAACAGAACCAAGTGTACCCGTATCAAGAACGCTACGCGATCACCAAAAGCTTGCCCTGACACATTACATTACTGGACCTGCGCCACCGTCTGTGCAAGATTTCGGCGATTTTTTGCACGCTACGCAATTTTATGCGGCACGTGACGGTGACGTTCATGCACTGAAACGCACCGGATCGGAGATTTCCCATCACTTCGCACTACAACGACGCTATCAAAACCTGTGGTCTGTACTCCAAAACCTGATGGGACGACAAGCCATTGATGATCGCTATACCACCATCATTACGTTCATGCGTGAAACGTATCCCGCCTTTCGCGATCTGGTACTCGAAACTACTGGACCAAGTCGTGTATACGGCAGTTTTCAACTTGCACCATTTGATGAACCAGTTCCAGCCGCAGGAGTAGCAGACGGTCAAATGCAAATGCTTGCGCTCCTGACCGCATTGTTCTCAGCAGATAAGCAATCCAGGCTTGTACTATTCGATGAGCCGGAAATCTCGCTGCACCCCCATGCGCTAGCAGTGTTTGCTAAAGCGGTGAAACTCGCTACTGAACAATGGAATAAGCAAGTGCTAATTGCGACACATTCGCCTGTGCTGATGAGCCAGTTTGACCCAGAGCACGTGCTGGCAATGGAAGTGGATGATGCAGGTCGCACATTCGTACAGAAATTGACAGAAATTCCCGAAATCAGTGACCTTCTGAAACAATACTCCGCCGGAACGCTTTACATGGCAGAGGTTATCGGCAAGCAGAGCCGCCCCACTAACGGAGGCAGCGCAGATGCCTGATGCGGGGGACTGCGATTTCTTTCACTTCGGGTTGATCGTCACCGGTAGAGGCGAGCGCGAACACTTGCCTAAACTGTTGCGGTCGCTGCTGCAAACGGGTATTTGTAGCGTGTCCGTGATCGATTTTGTGCCACAACTTTCACCGATTACGTCTGAAACGCGGCGGCTAACGCTAGTTGGTACGAGGAAGCAACTCCCAACCAGAGATCAGGAACTTGGCTTGTATGCACGGGCCTGTTTGATGATCAATGCATGTCATTATGTGATTTTGATTGACGATCTGGAACACGACCGCCGTGATCAGGCCCAGGCTGTATTTGATCGCTACCGGCAGGCATTCGATTCTGTCCTTACTCCGGACCAACAGCGCCGCGCTGCTGTACATTTCCTCGTAAATATGCTCGAAGCGTACTACTTCGCAGACGCTGCTGCCGTCAACGCTGTGCTAGTGTTTGATCCGCCACTTGAGGATTATGACGGCGATGTTGAAGACATTCGCCATCCGAAGGGGGAACTGAAACAGCGTTTTGCAGGTTATGACGAGGTGGAACACGGCGGACAGATTCTTGCGCAACTCGATGTGGAGCATGTACTATCCGATCCCACAACCTGTGCGTCGCTGCGGACGTTATTCGCGTGGTGTGTCAAGGTTATTATGCAGTACCCGCACGAATTGCCCCCAATGCCTGATTATCGGCTGGCAGATGGGGCACTTTACCCGATCACGCAGCCGCAATTAGACCTATTGAACTGATCCCAACCGAAAGACAGAGAACAACTATGACCCGACCGTATGTATGGTGGAAACACGGCGTGATCTACCAGATTTATCCGCGCAGCTTCATGGACGCCAATGGCGACGGCGTGGGCGATTTGCAGGGCATCATCGACCGGCTGGATTACTTAGAGGCGCTCGGCGTTGACGCGATCTGGATTTCGCCGATCTATCCCTCGCCGATGGCAGATTTCGGCTACGATGTGGCGGATTACACCGATGTCAACCCGTTGTTCGGCGACCTCGCGACGTTCGACCGGCTGCTCGAAGCGGCGCACGCACGCGGGCTGCGTATCGTGCTGGACTTCGTGCCGAATCACTCCTCGGAGCAACACGCGTGGTTTATCGAAGCGCGGGCGTCCACAGACAGCGCCACACGCGACTGGTACATCTGGAAAGACCCGGCCCCGGAGGGTGGTCCGCCTAACAACTGGGAATCATTCTTCGGCGGCTCGGCGTGGGAGTTGGACGACGCCACCGGCCAATACTATCTACACCTGTTTTTGAAGGAGCAGCCAGACCTCAACTGGCGCAATCCCGCCGTCGTCACAGCGATGCACGACAATCTGCGTTTCTGGCTGGACAAGGGCGTGGATGGTTTCCGCATTGACGTGGTGGGCTTCATGATCAAGCACCCCGACTTCCCCGATAATCCGCCAGTGGCAGCGGAGCAGCGCGAAGAATCGCTGACGAACACGCTCGAACACAAATACGACATCGATCAGCCGGAGATTCACGACGTGATCCGCGCGATGCGCAAGGTCTTCGACAGCTACGACGGCGACCGCGTGATGATCGGTGAGACCGCGTTCCTGGAGCCGGAAACGCTGGCGCGCTACTACGGCACAGACCTCGACGGGCTGCATGTGCCGTTCAATTTCACGCTGCACTGGCGCGCGACGTGGAATCCGGCGCACATGCGCGAGTTGATCCAACCGTATTACGACGCGCTGCCGCCCGGAGCCATGCCGAATTTCGTGATCGGTAGCCACGACCGCGTGCGCCCCGCCACGCGTTATGGGCGCGAAAATGCACGCGGCGCGATGCTCATGCTGCTGACGCTGTGGGGCATCCCAACGATCTATTACGGCGACGAGATCGCCATGATCGATGTGCCGGTCCCGCGCGCGCAGTGGCAAGACCCCTGGGGCATCAATTTCCCTGAGTCTGGCGTCAACCGCGACCCGCAGCGCACGCCGATGCAGTGGGACGCGTCGCCCAACGCTGGTTTCTGCCCGCCAAGCGCGACGCCCTGGCTCCCGCTGGCGGACGACAGCGACCGGGTCAACGTCGCTGCGCAGAACGGCAACCCGAACTCGATGCTCAGCATGACGCGCAAGCTGCTCAAGTTGCGCCACGCGATGGAAGTGTTACACGCGACCGGCGACTTTGCGTTCGTGACGGACGGTGTGCCGGATGGTGTGTTAGCCTACACGCGCAAGCTGGACGATGAGTATGTGCTGATCGCGATCAACTTCAGCGGTGCAGAGCAGCGGTGCGTGCTCGGCGTGTTGGGCGAGGCGGCGGATGTGCTGTTCAACACGCACATGGACCGCCCCGGCCCGGTCGAGCTGTCGCTGCTCACATTGCGCCCGCGCGAGGGGTTGCTGTTACAGCTTGGAAGGGAAGAGATAGATGTACTGGTCGCGCAAATCACCGACGACAATCGCCATGATGAGGTCGATTGGGGTCCGCCGGTAGGAAACGAGATCTGGTAAACGTCCAGCCCAATCTCACCCCGGAGAATGCGCGGAGAGGGGGAGCAAACCCGTGAGCGCGATCGCCCTCGTATCCTGCGAGCGAGGGCCGTTATGTTTTTTAAGAATTAAATACGGATATCCGCATGTGCGAGTTAGCCCCTCCCCTAAATCCCCTCCCCATGGCGCTGCGCTGATGGAGAGGGGACTTCATCACGCGATCTGCTCCCCCTCTCCGGCTTGACGGGAGAGGGGGTTGGGGGGTGAGGTTGGGTTTCACCTGGGATATCCGCGCTAATTTGTTAATCTGCATTACGGTCCTTTCGAGATGTAGCCGACGCAGGGCTTTTTCTGCGCGTCTTTTGTAGGGCCGGGCGATTCACAGCACCGCACAATCTCGCTCACCCTTGCATGGCGCGCGGCGGCTGTGGCATAATCGCACCGGGACATTGCTCGCTGACATCGCCCGCACACCTGACACTCACGGAGACACCGCCCTATGCGTATGCGCTCACCACGTCTGACTCTCACTTTGCTGATCGCGCTGTTGATTTTACTGCCCACGCTGCCGCCCCAACTCACGCTGTACGCGCAGGGCAATCCCGGCGTGCATGTTGATCCGCCGGACGGACCCTGGACGGTGTATCTGACGTTCGATGACGGCCCCTCGCGCACGGTGACGACGGAAATACTCGACATCCTCGCGGAATATGACGTGCCGGGAACGTTCTTCCTGCACGGTCATCGCATCGCGGACAACGAAGACCTCGTGCAGCGCATGATCGAGGAAGGGCACGCGATTGGCAATCATCTGTGGCAGCAGGACGGCCTGACCAACGGCCTCGCGACGGACGTGCAGCTTACGGAATCCTGGCAGGCGACCGACGACGAGATTCGCCGCGCGCTGGGCGCAGACCTCACACCACTGTACGACGCGCAGCCCGTGTTCCTGGTACGGCAGCCGGGTGGCTCTGCGCATCCGTTCCCTGTGCCGGAGGGTGTCGAGGCGATCACGTATAACTGGCACGTGTCGTCCGGTGACTCCGCGCCCTGGAATCCCGGCCCGGATGGTCCCGCCGCGCGCCCCTGGAACTATGTGGTCGGCAACGTGATCCTGACGTGGTACGCGCCGCACCGTTATTACAGCGTGTACGAATACGGCGACGGCGCGATTATCCTGATGCACGATGTCGCGGAAGTGCTGCCGGTCGCGCTGCCGTTCATCATCAATGATTTGCAGGACAACGGCGCATCGTTTGGCGTGCTGCCGCGCCCGGATGACGAGATCGGCACGATGCCCGTGCTGATCAGCGCGCCGCCGTCGTGGTATGCGTATCACGCGCGGTAGAGGGCGGACTGACCTCACCCCCCGTGCCCCCTCTCCACGCGCGGTTCAGGGGTGGAGAGGGGGCGCAAACCGCGCGTTGCTGCTTACCTTCCCTGCGCGGCCAACTGTGCCTCCTGATCGATGGTGAACCAGTCGATGCGCCAAGAGCTTGAGGAGATAGCATGCTCATACGGCCCGTCGATCCAGGGTTGGGCCAGGGCAAACCGGTAACTCGTGGCGGTTGGAATCACCGGATGCTCGTCTTCCGGGCCAAACAGCCGTTCCTCGATCTCGTAGTACAGCGCGACACGCTGTAACGGGTCCGTTTCCCGCGCCGCCTGGTCGATCAGATCGTCGATCATTTCAGTTCTTAACCATCATCCGACTGGCTCTCTTTTCATCGATCACCTGGATCACGATCCCATTGTCAAAAACAGTTCCTCGCAAGACAAAACCCCCCGCCAACGCATGACGAGGGGCACACACAGGAGGGGGATATCCCAGTGATGTGTACAGTGTGCTTCTACAGCGCGGCGACTGCCAGCGCGAGATCACGCCGCACGGCCTCCGCAGTGAAGGCCGCCCACGCCTTCGCGAAGGTCGCCAGTAGCTGATCTTGCTCGGTGCGCTGAGCGTCGATGTACTGCTGCACGCCGCCGATGTCGGGCCGCATGAAGCCGGGAATGCCGCTGAATTGTGCCTGGTGACCGTCCACGAACACGGTGAGTACACCAATCGCTACGTCCGTGTCGTTGAGGTCGCCCAGATGATCCTGCATTTGCTTGACGACGGCGATCACCTGCGCGGCTTCGGGGCCTAGCACATCTTGAAAGCCCTCTAAGACGTAGCGGAAGCGTTTGAAATCAATACGCAGCGCGTGCAGTGTTTCAATGGATGTGCTGTTGAGGACCGGCTCGTAGGCGCGCACGGCTTCGTAATGCTGGTAGATCAGGTGCGGGGCGATGTGGCGCACCTGATAGGGGACAGCTTTACCGGGTTTGGGCAACGGTTGCGCGCCCCGGCCCGGCTTGCTCAGGAACTTGTTGAAATCCCGCACAAATTGCTTGAACGTTTTGCGATCCAGATAGGCGATGAGTTTGAGGCGTGCTTTGAGGCGTCGCTTTTCCCAGGCGTCAACCATGGGGTTGAGGTCCGCGTCTGGGTACGCGTCATGATACGCCTGTGCTTGCTCCATGAGTACGTCGAGATCGCGCACCAGGCCGAGCGCCCGACACGTGTCGCGCAGCCCATGCTCGAAGGGCTTGATCGCGTCGCGCTTGAAAAACGGTCTGAACAACCGGAAGAAGCTGCGCATCCGCCGCGTCGCGACACGCATCTTGTGCAGCGCCTCGATGTTTTCACCCAGGCGGGTGCCCGGCTCGTGCAGCAGCATCCGTTCAAAGTGGAAATGTAGCGCCTTGCGCCCGGCTTCGGCCATTGCGTCATCCGGGTGCATCCCTACCTCATCAGCCAGCGTGAGGTCCAGGCGCGGTACGTCAATGCCCGGTTCTGGCTCCGGGATGGCCTCCTCAGCGGGGGCGACTTCGATCTCTGGGTCCGGCGCTGGTGCGGGCTGTGCGTCAGCGGTGAGACTGGGGAAGATGTCCAGGCCCCGCTTCTGCCATTCGCGCCGCCAGCGTCCGACGGTGCTTGTGCCCAGATCAAGCTCAGCGGCAATGGCGGCGGGCATCATGCCGCTGGCACTGAGTAGGATGATCGCGGCACGGCGGGCCTCGGCGACGGGACCGTGATCGCGCCAGCCGGTCAATAACGCGTGTTCGTGGTCGGTTAAGGTGTAGTCCATGCGTGACGCTCCTGTGGATCGCGTGTTCCATCGGATGCTCTGCGCGCGTACATTAGCGCACGATATACTGCGCCTAATTCACGGCGGAGTCGGGGACTGCCAGGCCGATTTGACGGGCCGTTTTCAGGTTGATGCTCATGATGAAGTTTGGCACTTCAACCGGTAGTGTGCCTGGTGGTGTGCCTTTCAAAATCTGATCGGTCAGCCGGGCGGCCTGCTGGCCGGTGGCGTAATAGTCTGGTCCAAAGGACATCAGTGCGCCGTACTCAACCGTCGCGCCCGAATAGGGAAGGTTATGCATGATCGCGACATTCGGGAATAACAAGGCGCTTTCAACGGCGTAAATCTTCTCGGAGAATGTGAATAACGCATCGACATCGTCGGGAATGTTTCCCGCAATTTGTTGTTCCTCGGCTTCGGTTTCGAACGGCGCGAGGACCAGTTCGACGCCCAATGCATCCGCTGCCGCCTGGATCGCCGCCAGTTTAATCGGGGCGGACACCTCGGTGGTGTTGTAAGGCACATACACGCGTTGGATGGTAGGATCGATATTCAGCAGCAGTTGTAAGCGGCGGCCTTCGGTACTCGCGTCGGGCGTGAAGACCGAGATGCCGGTGAAGTTGCCGCCGGGGTGTGACCATTCTTCCGCGAAGCCTGCGAATATTGGATCAATCTCGGTGACGAAGACGACCGGCAGTCCCACCTCATCCGCATGGGCTTGGATGAGGTCGCAGGCGGGCATTGTGATGCATAGTACCACGTCCGGGTCCGCTGCGAGGATGCTGTCGATGCGGCCATCCAGTGCGCGTGTGAAGGCGTAGGTCAGGTTATCGTCTTCCACATAGCCGTACTCCGTGAGCGCATCCTCGAACCCATCGGTGAGATCGTCCAGTGGCGTGTAGATCGAGATGATGCCGACGGTATAGTGCTTGTCGTTGTCTTCGTCGCCGCCGCCGCCGCAGCCTGCTAATAGTAGCACGCTGATGAGTAGTAGTGTCATGCTTCCGTGTGTCGCGCGCAGGGCTAAAACTCCTTTGATTTTT
>CBEVZO010000084.1:0-9302 GCA_965554365.1 uncultured Anaerolineae bacterium | reverse complement strand
AAACAGTGCCCATTGCGCCGTTCCTGTTTTTTGAAAATGTCAGTGGTGGCGCGCCTGTCGCTGTACAGATCGACAACACGGTCCAACTCGATGTCGTCGCCGAAATCGAAGCCCCCAATGGGGCCGTGTATACTTTTGCGGACATCGCACGTAACACGGGACAATCCCCCGCTATCTCGCCGACCCAAGCACAATACTTTGGCGAGTTCACACCGCTAGTCTCCGGTGAATACACCGTGGGGTTAGTCGGTCAAATCGATGATCCGCGTTTCAATCAAGCCGGGCAGCCTTTTACACCGCTTGACACACGCACCGCCAACGATCGGGTGAGTTTCACCGTGTCGCCAGTCAATGTGACGATTGAAACAGAGCCGCTATTGGTGCAGCGCGGGGGTAACTGGTGGGAACAAGAGCCAATCGGGTTATGCGTGCGCCTGACAGACCCGCTTACAGGGAGACGCGTGCCTGACATGGATGGACTACACGTTGAGGCAGAGTTACGCACGCTTGCCACTACATCAACAGTCACCAGCGCCTTGTTGTACCAGGGGGATGCAACCAATCCATGCGTATTCCAGGGCAGCATCACGCCACCTGAGCCGGGACAATATGAATTATGGATGAGCGGTTATGTAACCGATATCTCTGGCGTTGAACAGGAAGTTTTCAACCGCCCCACTCCCGAATCATGGATTGACGCACAACCCATCAGACTAATCATGATCCAGGTGCGTGAGCCAGAAGATCATGAATCAACGCACGATGAGCGCAACACACTTCCGCTTTGGGACAAGCAGGCACTCGTCTTGAATATCGTCACAGTCGATACAGATAATCTGCCTGTAGACCTGAACGCCTTGTCGGGCACAACCAATGATCCTCCGCTGAACTTGAAAATATTCGATGCCGATGGGAACGATGTTACCGATGATCTCACGCTGTTTCCCTTCACGCGTAGCAGCTACGAGTTACGCACCAAAGACCTGCCACCAGGGGAGTACCACTTTGAGATTTCTGGGCCACCGCTTGAAGTCCGCGATTGTGGGTGTGCCTACGCCATCAATGCGGATGGATCATCTAGCGGGCAAGTCACCCGCGTGATCAAACGCCGTTTTCCCGCATTGATTTATCTGGAAGGCCTGGGCGCGGGGCTAGCAGCACTGGTTCTACTAGGAGGAATTGTGATCGGGGGCCGCTACTATGTCACACGGCGCAAAACCCCCATCATCGGCTCGTTGAGCATCACCGAACAATCCTTTAACGCGCTGACAGGCGTACTCGACGAGCCACACGAAAATCTAATCAACTTGACCGCGTACCAACGCAATACGATCACGTTATCACAGAAAAAACTAGGGCTGCCACGCCGCAGTCCCATCAAGCGCATCACAATCACCAACAAAGGTGACGAGGATTGGCAAGCCAGAGGCCGTGTGCGGTTGACACATCATACCGGACGGCGCAACAAAAGCAGCGATAAATCGATCATCCTGACATCGAACGAAGAAGATCGCAAGCGGCTTTACGAGGATCAGAACACTGACACACAGTATTTCGTCCAGGTTGAAGATCTAGACGCGGAATAGACTATTGATATCGGCGCACCATGAGGAGTGAACCTTATGCCTAATCTTCCAATCCCGTCCCTCATCATCGGATTGGGCGGAACCGGCGCATTGACAGTAATGCACGTTAAGCAACAACTGCTCAATATCTATAGCAACCAGATTCCCGACAGCGTGGGGTTGCTGGTATTTGATACGGCCCAAGAACCACTGGCCCAGTTTAAGACCGGCGGCGCAGTGCGTGACGAAGGACAAGGCTTCGGAGCCATCCAGTTCAGCCAGCGCGAACAAGGCCATCTGGGGGGCGACGCCCGCACATTGGTCGAGAACATCGCGAACGATCCGCGATACAAACATATGGCAAACTGGTTCAAGGCGGACTACTACCTGCGCCAGACTAAGCGCGATCTATTCCATCTGCAAGCAGGCGCGGGCATGTACCGTCAGTTCGGGCGACTGGCACTGTTCAAGGATGTTCAAGCACCTGGCACGTCGCAATTTTATCTGCTGGTAAACGGCAAGATTCGCGACATCCAGGCCGAGTATGGCGCAGGCCGGTCATTGGCTGTGTTCATCGTTGGCTCTCTGGCAGGGGGCACTGGCGCGGGGTTGTTCCTCGACACAGCGCATCTCGTGCGCCAAATTGCCAAAGGCAGCGGCTTTGATGTGCAATTGCGCGGCTATTTCTTCCTGCCGGAAACATTCCAGGCCACACTCAACACCACACAGGTAGCAGACGCACGCGGGCGAGCCTTTGGCGCACTGCGTGAACTATCACGCTTTGTGCTGCACGATGACTATGCCCTGGGTTATCAGATTCCTTATCACAGCCAACAAGCAACAGATCACCCGGAGCTATGGCGCGCACGACTTAAAGATAAACTGTATGACTTGGTGTACCTGATCGACGGGCACAGCGCCGAAGGCACGCCTATGCGCAACTATGCCATCTCAAAAGGTGTCACCCCCAGTGTAGCCGACGCGATCCTGAGTTTCATTGACAGCAATGCCGGGGAATATCAGCGCGCGTATGTCGTAAACATCAACCAAAGCATCACGAACCAACAACTGCAAAAAGGTAATGAGCCGTATGTGGGCGCGATGGGCACATATACCATTGTGCTACCGATCCAGCAACTTCTCGAAGACTGGGCCTACCGGCTGGGCAAAGAGACCATGACAACCCTGTTGGCTCCCGCCGGGCTTGATCGCAGCACGGCCCTGCCCACTGGCCTCCGCGCAGATCAAAACCAGGAACGTGAGCATACCCCGGTAGAAGAGGTAGAAGCGCTGTTCAGAGATCTGCCCGTCGAAGACCCGCGCGAGCCGGGCAAGCAAGTCCTGGCTACACGGCTGTGGACACGGCTGCACGATTGGTATCGCCAAATTGCGCAAACCAGTGACCGGAATATGGTACGCAATATCGCTGCGATGGACGCCGAAAGCTGGCTGGATGCGTTGCGTGTTGGAGCCAGCGGAGCCATGCCCACTACCGCACGCGCAGACCGTCAGATTCAACGCGCATTGGATGTCACCATCGAGGAAGCGGTGCGGCTGAGCAACGAAACCGAACCGCGCGGTGATGTATCTGTCGATTACCGTCGCATTCGCACTGATACAGACAACTTCTTCAACCGGTATCTGGGCAATCCAGCGGACGGCGGTCGGCGTGAAGGCGGCCAATTCCGCGAAGCCCTGGAAATCTTCATGAATTTCCAGATGACACGCTTCCGTAGCAGGATGGAAGCGTACACCATGCAACAACTCAATGGTGCAAACACGCTCCAACCGGCAATGGCCCGGAAAGGCAAGTTGGGCTGGACCCTGGGCGTTTATGACGAATTGGAAAACTTGCTCAACGAGGTGCTGACACTCATCCGTGCCGTAAAAAACGACCGGGGGGTGGTACTCGAACGCGGCGACACACTGCAAATGCTTAACGAAGCCTTCGATCAGATGCGTGATGAGCGCGATCAAATGCCGCGCGTCCGTGTTCCCGGTGCCGTGCCAGGTGCTATCAAAGCCCAACAAGAATTCCGTGCCGCTGCTGCAACGGTATTCGAAATGCACCGCACTGAAATCGCGCGTGACGCAGTTGAGCGCGTGATCGAGATGATGCTCATCTATGTCACCCACGCCAAGCAACAGCTTGAGGAGTGGGCTAAGGTGCTTGGGTTGCATCACGAGGGGCTGTATGCGCAAATGTACTACGGCGGCGAACAGGTCAGGGTGGAACGCGACGAATATAAAGACATTCCGTGTCGTAATGTAATCGACGATCCCGCCTGGGAAGAAGAACGTTATGCGTTCTATATGGAAACCAACAACGCCGCCAGTACCGCACTGCAAAATCTACATTGGATTACACGCATAGGAACCGACCCCTCAGGCCGTCCGGTAATGGGGATCGAGCTATGGGCCGGCGATGAGCAACTCCGTGATGATTATTCGGGCGAATGGGCGGGCTTTAACGCACAAGCCCTCCTGCGGATGTGCCGCGAGGTCTTTGAGACAGCGCTGGAACGCGAGTCTGTCCTCCATTATCTCGCTGAACAATATAAGGACCGCACCGCTGTGCTAGCTGGGGAACTGCACCAGAAAAGCCGCGTGATGCTGAACTTCGATGAAGTCTCGGCTGGTAGTCACCTGCCCGCCGTGTACCTGTTGGCTTTTCAAGATGCGCGACACGCGGATGATACAACCTTCCTGGCCCGCGTCATGGGTGATTTGCGCGCGGCCTACAAAATCGGTGAGACGGATGAAACACGTGCCCGCACCTTGTTGGGTGATGATCGCTTCCGGCTCACAGTTGTCAGCATGGAAGAAGTTGTGCCACTCCCGACGCTCAAGAGCTACATTGAGGCCGAACAGGTCTACATGAACGCGGCGACCACGCAACGGGAGCTATTTCATGTTTTCCCAGCAGAAATGCAAATCGTGCGTTACGAAGATCAACTATCACGCGTACTGAACCAGAGCCGACGCGTGATCACCCCACACGTAGCCGTGATGCTGGAAGATATGGACTTGTTCAAACGCTTCCATGCGCTGATGGCACATGGGATCATCACGATGGATCGCGACTACATGGACGAAGCCTCAACTCATTTCGTCTATTACCTCACGACCTCACCTATCGATCCCAACAGCCAGGAAGATGAAGAATGGTGGCTCACCCAACCCTCCACCGCTCCCTCGCTGCTTGACGCGATGACCACCTTTATCTTCCGCAAAGGGGATCATGGTAAACAAGCACACATGCCGGGCTTCACTAATCCGATTGATTACGCGCATGTGGAACGCTTCTTGCTGGACATCCGGCAATACGACACCGACCAACGCATAGAAGAGGGTCACGAGTTGGCTCCGGGCGATGCCGAGTTGCAAGACCTGCTGGCACAGTATGAACCCGACAGCCGTGAATTCGGCGTGTTGGCACGCATCATTGTAGAGCGTGACGTGCTGAGTGAACATGAAGCCACCTTGCATGGTGAGATGGAACGAGTGCAGAGAGAGTTGGAAACGCGCGCGGCGATGGTGACTGATGTCCAGCGTCAAGATCAATTCCAACAGCAAGACCTGATCGATCTGTATGATCTGTATGCGATCTCAATTGTAGTCGTGAGCGAGATGATCGCCGCACGTCGCCAGGACGCACTCATCGCAGCAGGCTCCCGGCGTGGTATGGATCGCCGCTAAAGCAAGTTTGGGCTGTGTTGACATTTGTGTTCAAAATCGCCTTGCGCGTAGGCACAAATGTCAACACTACAGAATTGATATATCACCTTACATGACAAGGAAGGTGCGTGTGCGAAAACTATTGCTGCGACTGAGCATGTTGCTAGGCGTGGCTGCAATCCTCCTGGGCGATCAGGCATCGTTCGCCCAGGGTGATCCGGTCACAATCGAAACAGACGTGTCACCACCTACAACGGTCGTAGGGACCGGCGAGGCGACCGTCACAATCCGAATCCAGGGCAACGCCATGCTCTGCCCAATTATCGAAACCGACCGTCCTGTTGATGTAGTGTTGGTTATCGATGTATCGACCAGCATGGACGAGGGCGACAAAATGGCGAGCGCGCGTGATGCTGCTATTGGATTCGTCAACACGATGGATTTGGCACGCCCGCCTGCATCAGGCGGCGACCAGGTAGGCGTGGTCACGTTTTCCACTGGCACAGAAATCATCAGTGTGCTATCTCAGGATCGCGCGGGACTGGTAAGCAGCCTTCAGGGTATTCACACTATCGGAGGCACAGATATCGCGGCGGGGCTACGCACAGCAACCGATGTAGTCAATGACCCCAATCATGAAAATGTAGCCGGGGGTGCTGTGCCTGTCATCGTGCTGCTTTCAGACGGACAATCGGACGCCAGCAGTGCGTTGGCGGCGGCTGACCGAGCGAAAGCGACCGGTACCCGCGTGGTAACGATTGGCCTGGGCAATAATGCAGAAACTACTTTGCTGCGCCAAATCGCATCCACTGAAGCTGATTACTACGAAGCCCCCTCACCCGCCGACCTGCCGCACATTTACCAAACTATCGCACACACCATCATTCCACGTACGGCAGCATCCGACCTACTGGTGAACTTCCGCTATAATCGCGATCTGTTTGAACTTTTACCTGATACCATCGAACCCCCAGCAGTGGTGGAGGGCGATACTTTGCGTTGGTCATATGGCTATATTGAAAACACTGAAACAGCAGATTTCAGTTTTAGGGTGCGTGCGCTACAACCAGGTAGTTTTCCTGTAGGCAGCATTGTTGATAGCTCCTACATTCCTTGTGAGCAAGAAGGTACGCGCGCGGCACTGATAGCACCCGATCCGTTTGTCATGGCGCAGGCACCCACGCCTACCCCGCTGCCTACAGCGACCTCAACTCCCTTGCCCACAGCAACACCATCACCTACCCCACCACCCACCATGCCGCCCAGTGTCGATAACTTTGATGGGGACGGCACACGTTATCAAACGGCAACGGCCAGTATGGGGTTAAGCGGCGGGATGGCCTACTGTGAAGGTAGCTGGGGTTATTTCCCCTGGTTGCTGCTACTGATCCTGGGCTTGCTGCTCTTATTGTGGGCATGGCGTGCCAGCACACGTCCGCCGGAAAAACGACTGAAGCCGCTCTGCTTTTTGGCACGCTTGGCGCTTTACGGCTACCTGCTATTTTTGATCTGGTTGATCATGCTGCCGTTTTTCCTGTCCGGTTGCCCTAAACGCGAATCGGTGTTTTTCTGGCGCTTCAATCAAGCCAACGACCGCACTGGGGTCTTCGTGACCTCCCCTAACAACGATGACGCTGCGGCATTCGAGCAAATCAACAAAAACGGCTGCGTCGGGTGTCATAGTGTAGCGGTCAATGAAAACCGCGTGGCCGCTATCGCTGACACGGGGCGACTGCTTGTCTATGATCTTGATGGAACACGCGTGCGTCTGCCGGCGATGGTCGAGGCACGTTATGTCTCATTAGAAGCCAACGGTCAGCGTGCCGTTATCGCCCAACCCAATGGCGATCTGGCAATTGTAGACTTTCGCGATGGCAGCGTAACGCCACTCCCAGGAGCTAATGATCCCACCGCGATTGAAACTATGCCTAGTTGGGGACCCACCGGGCGCATTGCATTTGCGCGCGTTGCGAATGTTGACGCTGCTCTCACAGATACGCTAAGTATCAATATCCCGACAGACATTTACACCATCTCCGCACCCGCCCCTGATGGGACACTCGATCACGCTGCGGTCGCCGTGCCGTTGCCAGGAGCCAGCGGAGAAGGGTTTGACTACTACCCTGCGTATTCACCCGATGGACGCTGGTTAGCCTTCACACGTCACAACAACCGGACGACCTACGCCGACGAAATGGCCGAAATCTGGCTTGTCCCGGCGGCGGGGGGTACACCCTGGCGCATCGAAGCGAACAACGATGATGATGGCAACGCGATTTCTGCCGCATCGAATAGTTGGCCCTCCTGGAGTCGTGATAGCCAGATGCTAGCGTTTAGCTCGAAACGCCGCGATATGAGTTATGACATTTACTACGCCGATGTATATGAAGATGGCTCGACTTCTACCGCCCACCTGCTTGAAGGGGGCAGCGATATCGGCGTCTTTGAACATACACCCGCGTGGGGGCCACCACCCGCATTGATCGACCCCATCGACCAGTTACTAAGCCTATGGCCCTGGCTGCTGCCACTAATCCCGCTGCTGCTGCTGGCATGGCTGTTATGTCGTCGGCCCAAACCCGAACCCAAAAGGAAACGTCCGTCCGCAGTGCCAAGTACGCCGCTGCAAGATACGCCACTGCCACCTAAGCTACCAGAAGCTAAGGTACTGTGGGAGCCGCGTCCCACCCTGATCATCGGTCTGGGGAACACCGGGCGCTGGGTGCTGACACACCTGAAAAAGAATCTACTGGACGCCAATAAAGGCAAAATGCCCGATGGTATCAAGCTGTTGTGCCTGGATACCGGAAACTATACGCTGCTCAAGCAACAAGACCAGACCGCAGCCGTGACTTTCGCCGGAGTGGAATTATCCCCTGGCGAAACGCTAGAAATAAAAGGCGATGTACGGCCCCTGATAAACGCTGATTTGCGTGATCGGCCCGAATTTAGCGGGTGGCTGCGTCAGGCTAAACTTCGAGATCACAACCTGTTGCTGGCTGATGGTGCAGGGCAAAGTCGTCCGCTGGCGCGTGTCGGGTTCCTGCAACAACTTCAAGAAGATGATGATAATCTTTTGAAGCGCGTTCGGGCACTCGCACCACACTGTCTGGAAGGCGAGGGCAGTTCACGCGCTTTACGTGCCATTGTCATTGGCGATACAGACAGTGACATCGGATCGGCGATCCTGCTCGACACTGCGGTCATCATTCAACGTGTCAGGCAAGAAATGAGCGTACCTGGCGGATCAACATCCGCGCACCTGGTCAGCCGGCGACAAAGTGTGACCGATCAAGTCAACACTGCGGCTACGTTACGCGAGATCAGGCGCTTCCAGTTAGCCGAAGCCCGGCCTTTCCCCATTCACTTTGGTGTGACGGAACTGGATGGCCTGTGCGACTGGCGACCGCTGGACACACTACAAATCTACGATGGTCAGCAGACGCATCGCAACGCGTACGAATTGGATGTCTTCCCTACGGTGGCTGATGCTGTCATCATGAACCTGGACAAAGCAACTTACCAGAGGATCGAGTTGCGCCAAAAAGCCCTAGACGAAGAAACCATATTGAAACGCGTACAGAAAGACAGTTACCGCGTGCATATTGCCAGTGAGGGCGTGTATCAATATCGCTTGCCGTATGCTGATCTGATCGACCATCTGCGTTACAGATTCATCGCTGAAGTGGTGCGCCGTTTGTGCAAGGGCAATTACGCAGACAGATATGCAGTAGACGAATATTTCATAAAACAGGGTGAAACCGCGACGGACCTCGCGCAAGCCTTCCTCTCCGGACAGCTAGGCATTACCCCCGCGCCAGCATGGGCTTTGGCTGCGCTAGGCGAGGCCATCGCAGATATGCCCAACCGCGAGCAACTGCTCACCAATCTGCGGCAAATGGATCCCGACAACCTCGGTGATGTATTGACAGAGCGCCTGTATCACGCGTTGGCGCTGCTGCTCAACGGCAAGAAAAAGGATCAAGACCCGCGTCGCACTCGTGCCGGTAAAGTGCAACTCGCACGCAACTTCTTGGCAGCGCTGCCCGTTGAGATCGC